>JACVJB010000049.1 GCA_015711775.1 Actinomycetota bacterium
AGAAATACAAGCTGGTTGTAGAGACGCAGGTAATAAAAGAAGAGCTTGAAACAAGAAAATCGGTAGAAAAAGCCAAGGGGATAATGATGAAGGAAATGGGTATTTCAGAGGATGAGGCATTTAAAAAAATACAGAAATTTGCAATGAATAACCGCAAAACCATGAGGGAAGTCGCAGATGCTATTGTGCTTTCAAACGAAATGAAAACCATATGAGCTTTTTACAGGTTTGACTTCACTTTTTTATTTCTTTAATATAATTATTAATGTATATTAATAGGGATTTTTTAGTATCTTATTTTGCATAAATTTATCGTAAGCAAATATTGGAAAAAATTACTATAAGAAGAAGTTAAAAATAATTATATGAATAAATTTTTTAAATATATTCGCAGCAAAAATATTTTATAACAGATATTATTACTATTTATTTCAGGAGGTTTATTATGCCGCTTGTTCCAATGAAACAGATTCTTGACGAAGCAATGAAAAAAAACTATGGGGTTGGAGCTTTTAATGTCAATAATATGGAGCAGATACAGGGGATTATGAGGGCCGCCAAAGAAACCCAGTCGCCTGTGATAGTCCAGGCAAGCCGGGGCGCTTTAAAATACACAAATATGTATTATATAAAGCACATGGTTGAAGCTGCAGTAGAGGACAACCCGGAAATTCCTGTTGCGCTGCACCTTGACCATGGAAACAGTCTCCAGACGTGCAAACTTGCAATTGAGCTGGGTTTTACATCTGTTATGATTGACGGCTCCTTAAAAGAGGATAGCAAAACCCCCACTTCATTTGATGAAAATGTTGAAGTTACAAAAGCTGTTGTCCAATATGCTCACAGTCTGGGTGTAACAGTGGAAGGAGAGCTCGGTACTCTTGGCGGCATTGAGGATGGCGTGGGTTCCGGAAAGGTAAAGCTTACTGACCCGGACGAAGCTGCCAGGTTTATTAAAATTACCGGAGTTGATGCTCTTGCGCTTGCAATAGGCACAAGCCACGGAGCATATAAATTTAAGGTTGATCCCTCATTAGCTAAAAATATGCTGAAAATGGAAATAATAAAACAGGTAAGGGAAAAAGCGCCTGACACACCGCTTGTTATGCACGGTTCATCATCTGTTCCGAAGGAGCTTATTGATATAGTCAACAGTTACGGGGGTAATCTTCCGCATGCAGTTGGCGTTCCGATATCAGCTATACAGGAAGCTATTAAGCTTGGAATAAAGAAAATAAATGTTGACACTGACGGCAGGCTTGCAATAACGGGAGCCATTAGAAAATTCTTTGCAGAAAATCCTGCGGAATTTGATCCAAGGTCCTATTTTGGAGCCGCAAGGCAGGCAGTGTATGAAGTAGTTAAAGGCAAGATGATAGACTTCGGGACCGCAGGCCATGCTTCTGATTATAAGCCGCTGACTCTTGATGATATGAAAAAAATATATTCATAAAAGCTTGGAGTAAAATAAAAAAAATTTGACTTTTTTAGAAAAGCAGTTATCATACTTCTTTTAAAAATAAATTTAATATTAATTGCTTTAGCATATTAATACAGGGTTGTATTTTATGCAAAGCAGAGTGGTAAAGAAGCCGCAATTGACTGAGATGTCTTTTGGGGCTTTTTTATTTTTGTGGCACATTTAGTGGAGTATAAATAATAAAAATGAGTATGGCTTTAATTAAAAACAGGAAATCAGATATTCCCGATTTCAGGGTTTCTTCAGGCTGTGCGGTATTTGGCATTTTAAATGAAAGCGGAACCTGTTTTGACGGCAGGATGATACTTGAGGGCATTAAAATGATGCATGACCGCTCAAATGGGCTTGGAGGGGGATTTGCAGCTTATGGCATATATCCCCAATATAAAAATGACTGGGCTTTTCATATACTTTATGATGACGATGCTGCGCGAAGCAGGATGGAAGACATACTTAAAAAAAGTTTTGCAATTCTATATTTTGAGGAAATCCCGACAAAAAGGTCCGCAGCCATAGATAATCCGCCAATAATTTTCAGGTATTTTTTAAAACTTAAGGATATTTACAGCCTGTATGAAAGAAATGTTCCCGTTGACAGTTTTTCAGAGGAAGATTTCATAGTTGATTTTGTTCTTAAAATGAATGCCCGGGTCCAGGGAGCATATATTATCTCGAGCGGCAAGAACATGGGAATATTTAAAGGCGTAGGGTTTCCGGAAGATATTGGAAATTATTTCAGGATAGATGAGTATAAGGGCTATTTATGGACCTCTCACGGCAGGTTTCCCACTAACAGCGTGGGCTGGTGGGGAGGCGCGCATCCCTTTGGGCTTCTTAACTGGTCAGTTGTGCATAATGGCGAAATTTCATCATATGGAAGAAACCAGAGATATGTGGCAAGCCTTGGTTATGAATGCAGCCTTTCAACTGATACCGAGGCGATAACCTATCTTTTTGATCTTCTTGCAAGGAAAAAAAATATTGACCTTGAAATTATGAATATGATACTTGCAGCGCCCCTTTGGGAGCGTATTGAAAGAATGCCTGAAGATGACAGGGAGCTTGCAATGACATTAAGAATAATGTACGGAGGGGCGCTTATAAACGGCCCATTCAGTATTATTGTCGGCCATAATGATTTTATGTATGCCTTAAACGACAGGATAAAACTGCGGCCTATGGTTGCCGCAAGGAAAAATGAGTATCTGTATGTGTCAAGCGAGGAGTCAGCAATAATAAAAGTATGCCCTAAACCTGATATTGTATGGCGACCTGAAGGCGGAATTCCTGTCATAGGCCGGATAAGGAAAAAGGATTAAGATATGCCGTTAAAATTGAACCAGTCGGAATTTGTTGTTGAAAGGGATTTAAATAAATGTATCTCCTGTGAGGTATGCGTAAGACAATGCTCAAATGACGTTCATGAGTTTGACGCTGATGATAAAACAGTGCTGAGCGAGTGCAGCAAATGCATTGGCTGCCACAGATGCGAATCACTTTGCCCCACTGAAGCTATTACTATAAGAAAAAAAGAGGCGGAATTTAAAGAAAATTCTAACTGGCAGCCGGCTCATATAAAAAATATATACAGGCAGGCAGACTCGGGAGGAGTGCTTCTTACAGGCATGGGATCAGATAAGCCACATACAGTTTACTGGGATCATATTCTTTTTAATGCGGCGCAGGTCACAAATCCTTCAATAGACCCTTTGCGAGAGCCAATGGAAATAAAAACATTTATAGGAGCAAAACCTGAAAGTCTTGAAATCGAAAAAATTGGCGATGAGTTTAAATTAAAAACAAAACTTGGGCCGCACCTTGAATTATCTACGCCAATACTTATTAGCGCAATGTCGTATGGCTCAATTAGCCTTAATGCATGCAAGTCGCTTGCATCTGCAGCAGAGGCATTTGGCACATTTTATAATACCGGTGAGGGAGGTATGCATAAAGAGCTTGCACGCTATGCAAAAAATACAATAGTGCAGGTTGCATCCGGAAGATTCGGGGTGGACAGGCAGTATTTGAGAAGCGCTGCTGCAGTTGAGATTAAAATAGGGCAGGGAGCCAAACCCGGCATAGGAGGGCATTTGCCTGGAGAAAAAGTTACCGCAGATATTTCCGGCACACGTATGATTCCGCAGGGTTCAGATGCAATATCCCCTGCCCCGCACCATGACATATATTCCATCGAGGATCTGGCTCAGCTTATTTTTGCCATTAAGGAAGCCACGGATTATTTAAAGCCTGTCGGCGTTAAGGTATCTGCAGTTCACAATATTGCCCCTATTGCAAGCGGCATAGTTCGGGCTGGCGCAGATTTTGTATCCATTGACGGTTTCAGGGGCGGAACAGGGGCGGCTCCCCAGGCAATAAGGGACAATGTGGGAATTCCTATAGAGCTGGCGCTTGCAGCTGTGGATACCAGGCTGCGGGAGGAAGGAATACGCCATAAAGCGGCAATTATTGTTGCAGGAAGCATGAGATCAAGCTCTGATATTATAAAGGCAATCGCACTGGGCGCAGATGCCGTATATATTGCAACAGCAGCCCTTATAGCGCTGGGATGCCATCTTTGCCAGAAATGCTATACCGGAAAATGCAACTGGGGCATTGCAACCCAGGACCCTTACCTTACAAAAAGGCTGAACCCTTCCATAGGGACAAGAAAGCTTTCAGGGCTTCTGCGGGCATGGTCGCTTGAAATAAAGGAAATGCTTGGAGGAGCAGGAATAAATGCCATAGAAAGTTTAAGGGGAAACAAGGAACATTTAAGGGGCATTAATTTAAGCGAAACTGAACTTTCAATACTTGGAATAAAACACGCGGGCCAGGCATGGTAACTAAAATAATGAAATACAATGAGTTATTTTAAAAAAGATTATTAAAAAAAGGCGGATTGATATTGAAAAGGATTTTTATAGATGAGCAGTATTGCATAGGATGCAGGCTATGCGAAATATACTGCCAGGTTAAGCATTCAAAGAGCAAAAAAATACTTAAAGCTTTCAGGGAAGGTCAGCCTGATGTTATGTCAAGGGTTCTTGTTGAAGAGATTGGCAGCAATTCTTTTGCAATACAGTGCAGGCATTGCAAGGATGCCCCCTGCGTTGGCGCATGCATTTCAGGAGCAATGACAAAAAATGAAAATACAGGTGTTGTAATATGTGATGAAGAAAAATGCGTGGGGTGCTGGAGCTGCATAATGGTATGCCCGTACGGAGTGATAAAAAGAGATTTAAAAGCCTCAAAAGTTGCTTCAAAATGCGACCTTTGCTCTGATGAGGAAGAACCTGTATGCGTAAAGAATTGCCCGAATGAAGCGCTAAAAATTATAGATACAGATAAAAACATCGGTGGAGAATATGGGGAAAAATAAAAACATTTTTAAAACGGATTACCTTATAATAGGCAATTCTGCCGCAGGGCTTTCTGCTGCAGAAAATATAAGGAAAAATGACAAAAACAGGGCCATTTCAGTACTTACCAGGGAAAAATACAGCAACTACTCAAAGCCGCTTATACCATATTATCTTGCCGGCAGTCTTGATCCCGGCAGCCTTTATTTTAAAAAAAGAAATTTCTATACAGAAAACAGCATTGATTTAAAAACATCTGAAAATGTTGTATTTGTAAGCAGCAGCGATAATATAGTTTTAACTGAGTCTGGAAGCCAGTATTTATATAATAAGCTTCTTATTGCAAGCGGAGGCAGGCCAATAATGCCTCAAATAAAAGTTATTGAAAAAACAGGCAAAAGTTACAGCCTTGGTGAGGCAATGAATTCTGTAAATGGAATTTTTACCCTAACAACGCTTGATGATGCAATCAGGATAAGAAAGCATATAAATGAGTACTCAGTAAAAACCGCATCAATACTTGGAGGCGGCCTGATAGGTTTAAAAGCTGCAGAAGCGCTGCTTGAGCTGCATTTAAGTATTAATGTAATTGAGCTTTCAGATAAGCTGCTTTCAGCATCATTTGATAAAACTGCCTCAGATATATTCAGTGAAGTAATAAAAGCGTCCGGCAGCAGCATATACTGCGGCCAGACAATTGATGAAATTTATGTTGAAAATAACAGTATTACAGCTTATAAGCTTAGCAGCGGAAAAAAAATAACTTCAAATTTACTTATAGTGGCAGTTGGAGTTTTACCCGATGTAGAGTATTTAAAAAATAGCGAAATTAAAACAGATGGCGGAATAATTACTGATTGCAGCATGAAAACGTCCGCCGGCAATATATATGCTGCAGGAGATGTTGTAAAAAGCCAAGACGTTCTTTCCGCGAGTGAAAGGAACATGGCAATATGGCCCATTGCTGTTAAGCAGGGTGCAGTTGCAGGCGCCAACATGTCAGGAGCAAGCGCCGCATACTCTGGTGGATTTTTGATGAACTCTGTTGAAATACTTGGCATGCCTGTAATATCGCTTGGGTTAAGCAGCATTGACAATGAAGATAGTACGCAAGACTTAAAAGTATATAAAGCATATGATATGGGCAGGAAAATATACCGGAAAATTGTTATAAGGCAAAACAGGATAATAGGGGCAATACTTATCGGCGCCATTGAAAGGGCAGGAATTTACTGCGGACTGATAAATAATAACGTTGACGTAGCTGAAATAGGACAAAACATTGTAAAGGAAGATTTCGGCTTAATTCAACTTCCGGCAGATTACAGGAAACATCTTGTGGTTGGAGAAGGAATTGAGGTATAGAAGAAAACCGCCCACCCATTTTTTATGCCGTTTGTAATTACAGGTGAAAGAAATAAAAGGAATAATTATAAAAATGGAAATGCCTGAGGTCAAAACCAAAAAAAATATGGAGTATGAAATCGATGCAAGGGACATGCATTATAGAAACCTTAATAATGCTGTTAAGCAGATAATTGAAAATGCCGGGCAAATTAAATATGCGCAGGATTCTAAAACTGCAAATTTTCAGGCAGAAAATTCCAACTCCTGCAACGTGCAGGCAGAAACAGATGGCAGGCTTATGATATCCTTGAAGAATGTAATCGGCCAGCGCTATATTGGCGATGGTATTAAAGGCAATGTTAAAATAAAAATACACGGCGTGCCTGGAAATGATATGGCTGCTTTTATGGATGGTCCCGAGATTGAGGTTTTTGGAAATGCCCAGGACGGGGTGGCAAATACCATGAACAGCGGAAAAATAATAGTGCATGGCAGCAGCGGGGATATCACCGGATATTCAATGCGCGG
>JACVJB010000050.1 GCA_015711775.1 Actinomycetota bacterium
GCAAATATTTGAAGAAGGTTTTATGGCAGTGGCTGAAGCAATAAATGAGATTACAATTTAGCAATTACAAGGAGAATTAAAATGATAGAGTCAAAATTTGTAGAGCCTTTTGACTGGGAGCCTGATAAAGAGAGGCTTAAGAAGGCAATGCTGTTTGAGCCTGTTGACAGGGTGCCTCATATTGATAACCTCATTGAAGACAGGCATGTGGAAAAACTTCTTGGCAGATATGCAGGAAATACCCTTGCCTACGGCGGTGATCCTGCAAAAGGTCCCGGAGGTGAAGATTTAAGGCCCATGCATGCTGATGATTTTATAGACCTGTGCAATATAATCGGCCAGGATGTAATCTCATTTGATGCCGGCATGTGGACGCCTCTTAAAGGAAAGAATGATGAAGGAAAACTGGTACAGGTTTCCGATAGAAGCGTGAAGAATAAAAAAGATTTTGACAGACTGATCATGGATTCGGAAAATGAAATAAAAAAAGCAGTTAAATACATAAGGGAATACAGGGATGCCGTAATAAAACACAAATCAAAGATAGGTGTATGTCCGATTTACGGATGCGTTATGCAGACCCTTTATGAGTTTGTGGTTGGTATGGATGATTTTATGATGATGGTCTATGAAGACAGGGCGCTGGTGGAAGAAATGCTGGAATTGTCCACAGTACATTTTGTTAAATTATCTCATGCGATGGTAGAGGAGAAAATGGATTTTCTCTTTTTGGGAGATGATGTAGCTTTCAAAACCGGCACCTTCCTTCCGCCACAGATAATGAAAGAGATCTGGACGCCACGAATAGCTAGAATAATAGAACCCGCAGTCAATGCAAACATACCGGTACTTTTTCATTCTGACGGCAAAATAGACGCCCTTGTTGATGATCTTATTGAAATGGGGATTAACTGTATTAATCCGCTAGATCCTTATTGCATAGATTACAGGGATTATAAAAAAAGATATGGCAAAAGGGTCGCATTATGCGGAAATATAGATATAGAATTTCCGCTTTCCAAGGGCACTCCTGAAGATGTGGAAAAAGATGTCCTTGAGCACATGGAAGTACTCAAACCCGGATATGGCTATGTGTCCAACAGCTCTCACTCAATTGTAAATTACATACCGCACAACAATTACATAGCTTATTTAAATTCTGTGCATAGGTATGGTAAATATTAATTTGATTTTATATATTCTGTATTTAAATTATTTTACAGGAGAGGAGCCATGAAAAAGCTAAAACTGAATATTAACTGCCATTATGGCTGCTTCGGGACATTTTCTGAAAGATATGTGCCTGGAGGATATGACATTATTTATGAATTTGAAAAAATGCTTGAAGTAATGTCAGGAATTGACGGCCTTGAGGGCCTTGCGGTTTGGTGGCCAGGACATCCATATATAGACGAGCCTTCCAGGCTTAAAAAAATACTTTCAGATCATGGGCTTAGGGTGTCAGACATTGGCCCCGATATATGGTCCGACCCTATTTTTAAGTATGGCTCTATTTCTTCTACTGATAAAAATATAAGAAAAAAAGCAATAGAGGTTACAAAAAGAAACATAGACCTTGCAGTCGAGCTTGATGCGTACAGTGTACTGCTTTGGCCGGCTCATGACGGATTTGATTATGTATTCCAGGCTGATTACAGTTCAGCATGGGATTACATGCTGGAATCAGTCAATGAGATAGGATCGCACAATCCTGATGTTAAAATAGCAATAGAGCCCAAGCAGAAGGACCCGCGTGCAAAGGAATATATTGAGGACTGCGGAAAACTCCTGTTTTTTATAAAGTGCCTTGATGTTGACAATGTGGGAGCCGCCCTTGATCTGGGCCACTCGCTATTTGCACAGGAAAGGCCCGCGGAATCACTCGCGCTTTATCATAAATATAACAAGCTGTACCAGGTTCATTTAAATGACAATTACAGGGATGCGGACCCTGATCTTGTTTTCGGCTCAATTAATTTCTGGGATACCCTTGAGATGTTTTACTGGCTGGGCAAGGCCGGTTTTGGTGGCTGGCTTAATATAGACACAGTAACTCCAAGAAATGATAGGGCCAAAATGCTTAAGCTTGCAGTGAAGTTTGTTAAAGATTATGAGCGCATGGCAAACATTTTGCTGGAACATGAGGCTGAAGTTGATAGCAATTTAAAAAACCACAATTATGTTGATAATATGCTTTTTATCAGGGAACTTATTTTTGGCAAATAAAGAATAGTTAAGTGTTGATGGAACCAGTAAAAAGCAATATAATAAATATTAATTCAAAATAGTTCATAATTAATAGTCAGTTTTTATAAAATAATAAAAAAATGTGTTTACAAATTTAAAGTGATAGTCAAGGAGAGCGAATGGATCCTGTAATAAAAAAAATAGTGGAGTTTAAGAAGGAAGATATTCCGGAATACGAGAAGCACCTCATGCTTGGAGGAGGAACCCCTGGGGTAAACCTTGTAAGAGGAGAAAATGTCTATGTATATGATTTAGACGGCAAAAAATACATTGACTGCACAAGCCAGTCGTGGGCGCTTCATCTTGGATATGCGCACCCGGAGCTTAACCAGGCCATAAAAGAGCAAATCGATATTTCACATCATTTCCACACTGGATTCTACACTGTTCCAAGATATCTTCTTGCAAAAAAGATTGCTGAAATCTTTCCTGAAAAAATGAACAGGGTCCTGTTTACTATAGGGGGTGGGGCAACTATAGAAGCAGCTCTTAAAGTTGCAATACTGAACAGGCCCAAGGCACATAATTTCATATCCCTTTACGGAGGCTATCATGGCACATCTTTTATGACCACTGGAGCTTCCCACACAGGCACCATGGCAAGCGGCTCCTACCACGGAGGAGCTGACCTTGCACACTTTATACAGAATTTCATAAGGGTGCCCGCGCCATATTATTACAGGCCATACTTTGAAACATGCGATATTGATGACAGGGATGAAATTGACAGAAGATGCCTGGAGGCCCTTGAAATGCAGATAAAATACGGCTCCACGGGACCGGTATGCGCGCTGCTTATGGAACCGCTTCAGGCAAGCGGGGGGCAGGTTATATTTTCAAAAAAATACCTGCAGGGCGTAAGGGATATCTGCAATAAGCATAACATTATTCTTATATGGGACTGCATACAGACGGCTTTCGGAAGGATGGGAACATGGTGCGCAGCAGAGTACTATGGAATTACGCCAGATATAATGGTTCTCGGTAAGTCAATGGGCGCAGGCTATCCCATAAATGCCATTGTAATAAATGACTGCCTCGAAGGCATAAAAATGAATGGAATAGACCTTCACACATTCGGCAATAATCAGGTGAGCCAGGTGGCATCGCTAAAAATGATTGATATTATGCAGCGGGATAATATACTTGACAATGTAAAAAAAGTCGGCGGTTTTATTAAAGACGGATTACTTGAAATGCAGAAAAAATCTGCGCACATTGGGGAAGTCAGGGCCATCGGGTTCCACATTGGAATTGATCTTGTCAAAGACAGGCAGACAAGGGAGCCTGATTACAGCGGTTGCTCTGCAGTGCGTGATGGCGGTTTTAACAACGGCATCATTTTTGGAGTCGGCGGAACAGGGCAGGGCAAGTCAGTTCTTAAGATAAAGCCCCCGCTTATAACTACAAAAGAGCAGGGCGCTGAAATACTTGAAAAATTTGCAAAAACAATGCAGGATGTTTATGGTGAAAAACTGTAAATAGTTTATCTCCTCACAGAGACTTTTTAAAACATGGCAATATATGTGGTTATAGCTGTCAAATGAAGTAAAATATATGAATAATTTTTATACTTATTTTTAAACAAATGAAAATACCTGAAATAAGAAGACAGGAAATAAGGAATTTAATACAGCAGGAAAAATCTGTAAGCGTTGAGAGGATTGCTGATGTTTTTGGCATATCTGTTATAACTGTAAGGCGCGACCTTGAGAAACTGGACGAACTTGGCTATATTTCCAAAGTTCACGGCGGAGCAATTGCTAAAGATAGCTTCACTTATGAGCCGGTGTTTGAAATACAGAAAAATCTTTACAAGCAGGAAAAGCTCAGGATTGCAAGGGAGGCGGCAAAAAGAATAAATGACGGGGACTCAATAATAATTGAATCCGGCAGCACATGCCTTACACTGGTAAGTTTTCTGGAGGATAAAAAAAACCTGAAAATTTCTACAGCAGGCGTTTCTGTTGCAAACGAACTTTTAAAGCTTGTCCAGGGTAAAAAGGACTTTGAAGTAAGCGCATGCGGCGGGATAATAAGGGCAGGCTCAAGCACGTACGTGGGACCGCATGCTGTCAGTTATTTTAAGAATTTAAATGTTGATATATCTTTTATTGGAGCTGTGGCAATTTCTGTAGAAAAGGGCCTTTCCACGGCAACACAATTTGATGCTGAAATAGTAAAAGCAGTTACAGAGTGCGCAAAAAAAGTAATAATACTTGCAGACAGCTCAAAGTTTGAAAAGGAATCATATATCAATTTTCTTCCTCTAAAACAGGCGGATGAGATAATTACGGATAATAATCTAAAGCCGGAAATTGCGCAAAAACTGGCCAAGAATCAAGTGAAGGTTACTCTGGTATAATATGGAAAAAAATAACAGCGAATCGACAGCCAATAAAGAAATAATATTTGCAGACGCCAATTTCTGGATAGGTGAAAATTATCTTTTTCCAAAATACTCTATTGATGATAAGAAAGCAGAAACTGAAATCAAATCAGGTTTTTCTGAAAATAATATCCATACCGTATATATATCTAATTTTATCTCACTTTATTACAGCCCGGAGCGGGGAAATGAAATAACTTCAGGTTTTTTAAGGCAATTCAGCCAGAAGTCGCCTGAGGCTTATGGTGTGCTTTTTTTTGAACAGAAGAATTTTTCAAACCCGGAAAATTTCAGGAAAAAAATAACTGAAAAATATAAACAGGGATTCAGGATGCTCCGGCTGCTGCCAAAAAGCCATAAATATCCATATGAAAAAGAGCTGTTCCATAAATTTTACGAAGTATTAAACGCTCTTAAATTTCCTGTAACAATAAGCATAGATGAGACAGATATTACCGCCAATAAAAATATAGAGTGGCATAAGCTTGCAGATATTGCGCACAGCTACAGCGATATCCCCCTTATTCTTGATGGAGGAGATTCTAAGGAGCTTATGTACAACAGTTACCTTCTTTCACTTCTTGACAATTTTTCAAACATTTATATAGAAACACATAACCTGCTTGGTTTTAACCAGGTCGAGGACCTCGCAGGCTTTAAGGGAGCCGGCAGGCTGGTTTTTGGAAGCTACTGGCCATTTATGGAGCGCAATATTTCTGTTTCAAGGGTTTTAAATTCAGATCTTGACAGTTGCAGCAAACAGGAGATTGCAGCAGGCAGCATGCAGAAGATTATTAAGGGAATAAATATACCCGGATAAAACAATAAATAAGTAAGCCAGAAAGCTAAAATAGCGTCTGGTAAGTATGATTAAATAAAACTTATTGAAAAATTATAGGCAATTATGCATGATTTTACAGATTTAAAACATAAAACATCCAAATATTTAATAATAGACAGCCATATTCATCTCGGCCCCCTGGCAAACCTCTATATGCCATCAAATGATGAACAAAAAGTTATTGCTATGATGAAAAGCTTCAATATCAAAAAAGCTGTCTGCGCAAACCACGGGGCTCTTTCTACAGTGGCGCATGGCACACTGGAGATTGCGGAACTGCTTGAGAGATTCAGTGATTTTCTTTACGGCTACCTTGTATTTAATCCAAATTTTGAAAAACTGTCGCTTTCTGATATTGAAAAAAACCTCGAAAATAAAAAAATAGTCGGCATAAACATACATCCTTCGTGGCATTTATGTTATCCGTATGACAGAAGATACGAAAAATTCTGGTCATTTATTGAAGATGCGGGATATCCCGTTATAACCCACAGCTGGAACCCCGATGTTGCTAATAAAATACAGAAGTTTTCTGATCCTTTCTTTTTTGAAGATATATTAAAAAAGCATAAAAAATTAAGACTTGTACTTGCACACGCAGGAGGCAGGGGAGAAATGCTTTACAGGGTGATTTCACTGCTTGAAAAATATGAAAACCTCTATGTTGATTTTGCAGGAGATATTTTTGTGCCCGGCCTTATTGAAGAATATGTAAAAAGGGCAGGCTCGTGCCGTATTCTTTTCGGTTCTGATACTCCGTGGATTGATTTTCGGTTCCACCTTGAAAATATCATAAGCTCCTCCATAAGCCAGTCCCAGAAAGCTGATATACTGGGGCTTAATGCTGCCAGGCTTTTTAAGCTTGAGCTCTGATACGGCATTTATTTGCTGTTTTTACCATTTATGTTCAAATATGTTTTACCTCCAGCGCTTTTAAAAGATATCCAAACTAAAAGAAATTTTTCCCGCAGCTTGATTGTAAATTTTAACTGCACATAATTTAATTTTTTATATATTTACATATATGCACAGATATGTTAATATACAAAATATTTTAATACAAACAAAACCAGTGGTTTTAACGCATTTATCCAGGGTAAACAGTGATGGAAGGCTTTTTAAACATAAGAGAAAAAATAAGCCGCATAAGGTTTTTTATTGAAAAGCTTAAGTAT
>JACVJB010000051.1 GCA_015711775.1 Actinomycetota bacterium
TTGTTTTCTTTTTTTCCTCAGCGCTGATATCTTCCATTTCTTCTTTATCTTCACTTCCGGCAGTTTTTTTAACATCTTTTACCCTGGTTTCCTCATCATCTGAAACACTACCGCCTTTTTTATCTGAAGATTTTTCTGCAATTAAATCCTCTGACGGCTTTACGTCTTTCTCAGTTTCTTTAACTGCAGGTTCGGCTGACTCTTTAAAGCTCTTGGTATCATCTTCATTTATTGAAGGATCTTTAACTGATTTTTCAATTTTTTTAGAGCTGGCAGCTTTTTTATCCGCAGATTTATCAATTTCTTCATAATTCTTTTCGATTGACTTTTCTGCATTTTCTTCTTCAGCAAGCTCCGGATGCTCCACCAGCCTGACGGAAAAAGCCATCCTTCTCTTGTCATAATCTATATCAATAATCCTTATATCAAGTTCATCACCGATTTTTCCAATATCGCTTGGCCTTCTTACAGGGTCAGGCGAAAGCTCGGTAATATGCACAAGACCTTCCATTCCTGATTCAATCATTACAAACAGGCCGAATTTTACAATCCTTGTAACTTTGCCTTTAACAACATCATTGATTTTGTAATTCTTTATTTTTTCAAGCCATGGATCCTTCTGAGTTTGCTTAAGGCCCAGGGAAAGCCTTTGCTTATCCCTGTCAATATCAAGTATTTCAACACTTACTTCATCGCCAACTTTTACAACCTCTGAAGGATGTTTAACATGGTTCCAGGAAAGCTCTGAAATATGAATCAGTCCATCTACACCTTCCACATCAACAAAAGCTCCAAAGTCAGCAATACTTGTTATAACGCCTTTTTTAATCTGCCCGGCTTCAATATTGTCAAGGGCTGTTTTTCTTTGTTCTTTTCTTTCATCTTCTATTATTGCTTTTCTTGAAAGAACTACATTATTCCTGTTCCTGTCAACTTCAATAATCTTGCATGCGCATTTCTCACCTATATATGAGCTAAGATCTCTAGTCTTTCTTACATCTATAAGAGAAGCCGGTAAAAAACCTCTTAACCCTATATCAAGGATAAGACCTCCTTTTACACATTCGATAACTTCACCTTCAACAGTTTCATTATTCCTGTAAATTTCTTCAACCCTGTCAAAGCTTCTTTCAACTTCCGCTCTTTTTTTTGAAAGAATTAATCTTCCGTCCTGGTCTTCCTTCTGTAACACCATGATATCTATAACCTCTTCCAGAGACAGGATATCTTCTGGTTTTGCATTTGTCCTGATTGAAAGTTCCGCAGACGGTATAACTCCTTCGGATTTATATCCTATATCAATAAGTACCTCATCTTTATCAATTTTCACCACTTTTCCCTTTAGGATATCTCCCTCATTGAAACTGATGATAGTGACGTCATAGTTGGGCACCATGCTTCCGTCTTCTTTCTGTACCATGTAATTATCGTCAGTTAGCCTGTTAAAGTTGTCATTTTTAATCATTATTTAATAAATCACCCTCCGTTTTTCACGTAAAAACGCAAAAAAGAATATCATGTATAAAATATTTTAGCAATATTTTAAAAATATTAAATATTAATTTTTAAAATACAGTACTATTAATGCGGCGGTTTAACGTCCTTGAAAATTCTTATATAAGCCAGTTTCTGCCGGTCTTAATATCTACTTTTAAACCTGTTTTTAAATCCACGCATTTTTCCATAGATTCAGCAACTGCAATCTTTACTTTTTCCTGATCCTTTTGCTTTAATTCAAGCACAATTTCATCGTGTACATGCAATATAAGATTACAGTCAAGAGCCGCTTTTCTGATTTTTTCAAACAGCACTACAGTTGCAAACTTCATTATATCTGCTGCGCTTCCCTGTATGGGTGTGTTTACTGCAAGCCTCTCTCCAAGACTGCGGATGTTGGCATTTGAGCTTCCAAGCTCCCTGATATAGCGCCTGCGACCGAACATAGTGGTCGTATAACCTCTGCTGTATGCTTCAGATATCATTTTATTCATATATTTTTTCACATCAGGATACCTTGAAAAGTATAGATTTATGTACTCTCTTGCCTCATCTTCAGATATTGACAGCCTGGATTTTAAGCCGTATTCAGTCATTCCGTAAAGTATCCCAAAATTAATGGCTTTTGCGCGGCGCCTTAAGTTTTCATCCACGCTGGCATACTCAAACCCGAATATTTCTGCCGCCGTTTTTGTGTGTATGTCCATGCCGCTCCTGAAAGCTTCAATAAGGCCTGAGTCCTCAGAAAGATGCGCAAGTATCCTGAGCTCTATCTGAGAGTAATCAGCAGAAAGCAGCAGATCATAGCCGCTGCCGGGGATGAAGGCTTTCCTGATTTGCCTTCCAAGATCAGTTCTTATGGGAATATTCTGCAGGTTCGGGTTATTTGAGCTTATGCGGCCTGTGGTGGTGCCGAGCTGGTTGTATGTGGTATGAACCCTGAGATCTGCAGGGTCAATAAGCTCAGGCAGAACATCTATATAAGTATTTTTCAGCTTAACTTTTTCCCTGTAATCCAGGATTTTTTCAATTACAGGATGCATATCCAGCATTGAAACAAGAGTGGATGCATCTGTGGAGTAGCCGGTTTTGGTTTTTTTTGTAGCTGTAAGCTTTAACTTTCCGTAAAGTATTTTTGATAGCTGCTGAGTTGAATTTATATTAAATCTTTCGCCGCAAATCAGGTAAATGCTGTTTGTGAGTTCATCAATATTATCATTATATTCCTCAAGAAGGTGCGAAAGATATCTGGTGTCTATATTTACGCCTTTAAATTCCATATCAGCAAGCACTTTAATAAGCGGAGCCTCTATACCGGCATAAAGCTTTTCCATGCCTTCTTTTTCTAAGCGGGCGGCAAGTTTTTCTTCAATATCAGGAAAATAAAGCATTTGAACCAGCGCGTGGTGGTTTTTAATCTTTTTTGTTTTTATAAGTTGTTCAATATATGAAGCGGGAAAGGATTGAGGAATTTTTTCTTCAGCCGATTTATTTTTTTCATCATATTCCAGGTCAAAACCAAAGTCCATCTGGCTGTTGCCTGAATTCTTTAAAACTGCTGACTGCGGCTCATTTTTAATCTCCTCGTCATCGTAACTGCCCTCAAACTCTCCTGCATTTCGAATATTAAGACCTGATAATACTCCCGGATCCAGAAAATCAGTCAAGATATCTGAGATGCCCACTTTTGATTTTTCAGGATTTAATAGAAGGTACTGTATTTTATAATCATTTACGCTACCGAACATTTCGATGTCGTATTTTTTTAAAAACTTGTATATGCGT
Source organism: Actinomycetota bacterium (assembly GCA_015711775.1). Taxonomy (GTDB): domain Bacteria; phylum Actinomycetota; class Humimicrobiia; order Humimicrobiales; family Humimicrobiaceae; genus VGAZ01. The sequence goes on from JACVJB010000051.1 coordinate 3,283, forward strand.
TTAAAATCAAAGCCGCTGAATACTGCTTCAGCATTGCTTAAAATATTTTTGAGGTTGTCTTTTGCTCCATTATTTTCAGGGCTTTCAATACTGAAAAAATAAAAATTTCTGTCAGTATCCATTACAAGAAGAATTTCTTCCGGATCTGTGGATTGGAAGGAGGACTTTGCGCTGTCTGTTTTACTATTTTCTTCCCCCGTGGGTGCAGAGAATATACTTACATACAGTTTACCCGGCTTTGCGCTGCCGCCTCCCAAATGGCCTATGGTATTCAGGAATATTTTTCCGGTGATTTTTTTTAAAGGTTTGCCACTGTTTTTGGATCCAGGATACACCTCTGCTTCATTAAAGCCGGTTTCTCTTATGCCGTAAGAATAGCTTATTTTATAAAGCCTTTTTTTAAGAGTGCTAAATTCAAGAGAATCAAAAATGCTTTCTGCCTTCTTATTATCAATATCGCCAATCTTTTTTTTAATTATTTCTTCTACATCAATGTCAAGATCATATTTTAATTCTGTAAGTTCAAGGCTTTTTCTCGCCATATCCTGCCCTGAAACAAGCGTGTTTTTTAATTTTTCATTTTTTATTTCACTTATATTTTTATAGATACTATCAAGGTTTCCAAAGGTGTTAATAAGAGAAACAGCAGTTTTGGGCCCAATTCCGCTCACCCCCGGAATATTATCTGAAGAGTCGCCCGTAAGCGCAAGAAGGTCTTTTATCTTTGCAGGTTCCACCCCGAATTTGTCCTTAACCTCTGCTTCATTATATATTACTGTATCAGTTATTCCTTTTTTAAGCGCAACTACGCTGATATTTTCTGAAACAAGCTGAAGGATATCTTTGTCGCTTGACAGCACTATTACTTCGGAAAATCTGTGCTTCAGTTTTTTTGCAAGCGTAGCAATTATATCATCTGCTTCATAACCATTTATTTCCAGTGATTTTATATTAAGAGCGTCAGCAACTTCTCTTATAAGAGGCATCTGCTCTATAAGTTCATCCGGCATTTTTTTCCTTGTTGCTTTATAACTGTCGTAGGCTTCATGCCTGAATGTTGGCCCTTTGCTGTCAAAAGCGCAGATAACCGTATCGGGTTTTTTATCCTCAAGTATTTTAAGCAGCATGCTTGTAAAGCCGTATACAGCATTGGTCATCTGGCCTGTTGAGGTAAATATTGTCTGCGGAAGGGCATAAAAAGCCCTGTAGGCAATATTATTGCTGTCTATAAGAATTATTCTGTTACCGCTCATTTATAAATCTTTTTCTAACTGAAATACTAATATAAGATTATAAAGCATTCACGCAGGTTTTACAGCTTTTAAAATCTTGATTATCAAAAAGATTAATTGTATTATTCTTTTGTGCCGGAGTGGCGGAATTGGCAGACGCGCTGGACTCAAAATCCAGTGAGCCGCGAGGTTCGTGTCGGTTCGACCCCGACCTTCGGCACCAGACAGAAGTTATATGTCGCTTCTTGAATACACTTCCACGGAAAGATCGGAGAAATTGCCTGCGATATAATCATAATATCCAAGACAGGCAACCATTGCAGCATTATCCATGCACAGCTTTATCGGGGGAATATAAAGTTTTATTCCCTCAGAATCAGCTTTTTGGGCAAATTTGCTTCTGAGCCTGCTATTGGCTGCAACGCCGCCGCTTACAAGTATTTTTTCAAAACCTGATTGCCGGCACGCACTAAATGTCTTCTGCACAAGCACATCTACAATTGCTTCCTGGAAAGACGCTACAAGATCTGCAATTTTGCTTTCCTCCAGGAGGTCTGGCTCCTTTTTTGTTTTATAAATCAGGGCCGTTTTTAATCCGCTGAAACTGAAATTCAAATCCCCGCTTTCAAGCATAGGGCGCGGCATTTCAATTTTTGCGGAATCGCCCTTTACTGCAAGCCTGTCAATAACGGGCCCGCCCGGATAGCCAAGACCCAAAAACCTTGCAATTTTGTCGAATGCTTCACCTGCAGCATCATCAACTGTATGCCCGACCTCTTTTATTTCCCAATTTTTACCGACACTATACAAACTTGTATGCCCTCCTGAAACAATTAATCCGGTAAAACCTGCACCCATTGAGGGAACTTCAAGAAAATTGGAGAAAAGGTGCGCCTTCAGATGGTTCACTGCTATAAGAGGAATCTTTTTTGCATATGATATTGCTTTTGCGGCACCTGCTCCGACAAGAAGTGAACCTATGAGCCCAGGCCTGTTGGAAACGCTTACAGCGCTTATCTGACCCATTTTTAGATTTGCCTGCAGAAGTGCCTCATTTATTATGATATCTATTGCTTCTATATGCCTTCTTGAAGCAAGCTCAGGGACAACTCCCCCATACTTTCCGTGGATCTCATGCTGAGAAGCTACTACATTTGAGAGAATTACTTTTCCATCTTCAACCACTGAAGCGCATGTGTCATCACATGAAGTTTCTATCCCAAGTATCAGTATTTTTTGCCGCTTTTTTAAATCATTTTTTCTTAAACGGGATAAATTCCCTTGCATAATACGGTATTATCCTTTCACCTGTGGCTGAATTTTTATCCAGCCTGTATATGGCGCACATATTTAAATACTGCGCATCCGGGTACAAACTTTTTTTTGATATAAAAAATTGCTGTTTTAATTCACTTAAACCGGTGGCGATGCTGCTGCAGTTTACAAATGCTGTCCCGCAAAAAAAAAGAGTATTATTTGCCTTTTCAAAATAATCCTGCGAACCTGTATCAGGTAAAGCTTCAAAATATTTCTTAAATGAATTGATAAACTCGCCTGCCTCAACAATAATATTATTTCCAGTTTTATTAATGAAGAATTCTCTGTTTTTGTAAAACACTTTACCCTGGCAGTTATTGCCTGCGTTTGGAGAGGCTTCATAAATACAAAAGAACACCTCGTCCCTTTTAATATCTGCTGCCGGAACAATATATACCCTTAAACCACCAGATATAAGCTGAAGGATTTTCCCCGCATTTTGAGATGCTGCCTGCATTGTATAGACATTAAGGGAATCAATGCCAAAAGATGGTTTATCATTTGCCAGCGCAAAGGCTTTTATTACGCTTATTCCAATCCTTGTACCCGTAAAATCGCCGGGGCCCCTGTTGACACAGAACATGTCAATATCCTTTAAATCAATTCCAGCCCTTTTTAAAACCTTATCAGTCAGAGTAATAATGCTTTTCATAAATCCGCTCTGCCTGCTGTACTGCAGGGCGTTTGTGCGTAAGTTTTTAAGGGGCTCACTTTCACTGCATGAGGTTACTGCGATGCTTAGCCTGTCTGTACTGCTGTCGATTCCTAAAATGTGCATTTTTTTAACAATTTACCCAATTTTATAATTT
>JACVJB010000052.1 GCA_015711775.1 Actinomycetota bacterium
TGTACTTATAACACAACTTCTGGTTGCAGAACGATATCTCCTTGAAGCAGTTTTATAAATTAAAAATTTTTTAATTATGGAAAATGAAAAACAAATAACAGGCGAATTTCTTTCGCCGATGTTTGACGGAATAATAAAACATTATGATTTGATTAATCATTTTTTTACATTCGGTATGGACAGCAGGTGGAGAAAAAATCTTGTCCGCAGGTGCCTGCAAACAAAGCCAGGCAGATTTCTTGACCTCGGATGCGGAACCGGTGACCTTGCTGTTATGATGGCAATAATGTCAGGTGACAAGACAAAGATAACAGCTTGCGATTTCAGCAGGGAAATGCTTAATATTGCATCAAAAAAAGCCGGTAAATACGGGGTGAAAGATAAAATATCATTTATATGCGCCGATGCATCAGAAATGCCTTTTAATGACAATTATTTTGACTGTGCGGGAATTTCTTTTGCTTTCCGGAATATGATTTACAGAAATCCATTAGCGATTAAGAACCTTTATGAAATACAAAGGGTATTGAAGCCCGGAGCAAGCTGTATTATTGCTGAATCAGGCCAGCCTGAAGTAAAAATAATACGTAAACTGCATCATTTTTATATAAGAACATTTGTTTACCTTGCCGGTGCAATAATCTCCGGCAACAAGCAAGCGTACAGATACCTGAGCCAGTCAGCAATAAATTTCTACTATCCTGAAAAAATCAGGGATTTATTTATAAAAACGGGATTTAAACAATTCAATTATTACCCGTTTTTTTTTGGAGCTGCCGGAATATATCACGTTATCAAGTAATTGCATTATCATAATAGCTAACCTTGCTTCCCCTAAAGTATAAAAAGAAAATCGTATTTTTATCATTATATATTTGACTAATTGCATAAATATGTATATAATATCAGTATATGTTTTTTAAATTATCCAGTTTTGCGCTGATAGCAGTAGAAGCAATAGAAGTATCCGTTGAGGTTCATATATGCAGCGGCCTGCCTTCTTTTACAATAGTTGGTCTTCCCGATAAGGCTGTAAATGAATCAAGGCAAAGAGTGCGTGCTGCAATTAAAAACAGCGGCTTTAAATTTCCAGTTAAGAAAATAATCATAAATCTTTCCCCTGCAGACATCAGGAAGGAGGGAGCCATTTATGATTTACCTATTGCTGTGGCTATTCTTGCTGCAAGTCAGCAGATTGAGTCAAAAGCCATCGAGGTAATAAAAAACTGCAGTTTTATAGGAGAACTTTCTCTTGACGGGCAGTTGCGGCCTGTTAGGGGAATAATTTCTATGGCAGAAGAAGCCATGAAGACCAAAAAAAAATATTTCTTTATGCCCATTGAAAATCTTAAACAGGCAGAGATGGTAAAAAAAACAGCAAACGCCGGAGCTTTTAACCTTAATGGAGTAATTAATATGGCTGCAAACGAAAAAATTATTTGTAGCCAACTGCACAATATTGAATTACTGCATAAAGGCGAAGATAAAAAAAATGAATTGGACTACTGCCTGGATTTCAGTGAAGTGAAAGGTCAGCTAAAAGCTAAGCGGGCAGTGGAAATTGCAGCAGCAGGCATGCATCATATTATGATGGTAGGCCCTCCCGGCACCGGTAAATCAATGATAGCACAGAGGCTGATTACCATATTACCGAATTTAACAACCGGCGAAAGCATTGAGGTTACTAAAATACATTGCCTTACAAAGGAATTTGACGGTCTGCTTATAAAAAAAAGGCCATTCAGAAACCCTCACCATACAATATCCAGGGCAAGCCTTACGGGAGGCGGCATTTCTCCCAAACCAGGTGAAATAAGCCTTGCGCACAGGGGTGTTCTGTTTCTTGACGAGTTTAACCAGTTTCCCAAAAAGCTTATTGAAGACCTAAGGCAACCTCTTGAAAATAAAAATATAACAATATCAAGAAATAATCTTCATTATAAATTTCCATGCAGCTTTATGCTGGTTATTGCTGCAAATCCGTGCAATTGCGGATATTATGGCGATAAAAAAAGAAGCTGCAGGTGCTCTGCCGCAGAAATATCAAGGTACTGGAACAGTATTTCAGGCCCTATAATGGACAGGATTGACATTAGGATTGAAGTCCCGTCACTGGATAATAAAGATATTATTGCATCCCCAGAATCTGAATCTTCAGCAAAAATCAGGCAAAGAGTAATTAACTGCCATAAAATCCAGGCTGAAAGGTATAAAAATTCTTACTGTAAATATAACTCTGAAGCCGGCATTAATTATATAAATTCATGGATATCACCGGAAACCGGCATAAAAAAATTATTGTTGAAAATGATTGAAAAATATAATCTTTCCGGCAGGGCAGTCTCAGGGCTTGTAAAAATTACAAGAACAATTGCCGATCTGGAAAATTGCAGAAATATTAAAACATCTCATCTTCTTGAAGCTTTAAACTACAGGACGGGACAAATTGCATTATATTAAAAACCATTATAATAACGCTGACCTCAATAAAGATATAAGCGAGCTTATGCTCCATATAATATACGGGTTAAAAGTAACTCCGTCTGCATTTATAAAAGAATATAAAAAAAGATTTTCCGATATTGAAAGTACAATCAGTTTTTTTACTAATGGTAAAAACCATGCTGATAGAATATTCAATTCTAATAATTATCAGCAAGGTTTGTCAAAAAAAGAAATTGATATCGGCAAAATAAGAAAAATTCTTTTCAGTGAAGATGCATTTATTTTAAATATTTCAGAAAAGCTTTACCCCGAATTGCTTAAACAGATATACAATCCGCCGCCTTTACTTTTTTGCAGAGGTTCGAAAATAAAAACGTTTAAGGGGTGCATTGCTATTGTCGGAACAAGAAAAAATTCAGCTTACGGAAGAGATGTTGCAATATATTTATCAAAGGAACTTTCCAGAGAAGGTATAACAGTTGTAAGCGGCATGGCGTCAGGAATTGATTACTGGGCCCACAAAGCAGCTATTGCTGAAAAAGGTGGAAGCATAGGAGTTCTCGGCTGCGGCATAAATGTAATCTATCCGCATGAAAATAAAAATCTGTACAGTCAGATAATTGAAAACGGCAGTATTATTACTGAGTTTATTCCAAACACGCCACCGTTAAAGAAGAATTTTCCTGCACGCAACAGGTTAATAAGCGGCATATCCATGGGAGTTGTAGTGGTTGAAGCACCGGAAAAAAGCGGCGCTCTTATCACAGCTGATTTTGCGCTTGAACAGAACAGGGAAGTTTTTGGAGTTCCTGGAAGTATCTTTTTTGCTGAAAGCCAGGGCACTCACTGTTTAATTAAAAATGGCGCCAAACTTGTATGCTGCATTGATGATATATTAAATGAAATACAGCAATTCTTCCAGGTCAAAAATAGAGACAAATATAAAGATATAAAACAAGTATCAACTGCCTGTACGAACAAAAGAAAAAACAATAATATTGTTTTTAATAATCCCCGGACACAGATTATTTATAATATTATTGGATATATGCCAAAAACAGTTGAAGAAATTTCAATGCTTTCAGAGTTAAATATACAGGAAGTCCTTCAGATTATTGCTGAACTTCAACTGGAGAATATAATACAGGAAAAAAGTTTAAATCAATTTGTAAGAATATGATAAAATTAAACAAAAAATATTTTTCATGCTTTTACATAATAATATTGAGTTATAGATTACAGGAGTAAATGATTTATGATTTTTGGAAGGAAAAAAATTGAAAAACCAAAAAGCCAGCTCGGACTCGCGCTTTTTAATTACGACAATATATTTAATTCCAAGATTAAAAGTATCATTAAATTAATAGGTTCTGGGAAAAATCCTCCTAAAAAAAAGACTGACAGAACACTTGTTAACGCTTTTTTAGAAATGGACTGCATACTTAATGATATATCAAAAACCAATTTCAAAACTGATTACCGTTCAGATAAAATAAGGGATAATATCATGAATATGATTAATATTCTAAAAGATGGCATGGCTTTTGCAAAATCCGAAAATTTTGATGTCAGTAAAATTAAAGACAGCCCTTCATTTAAAGAAATAGAGAATGTGTCGCTTATACGTGAAAACATCAGGAAGAAAATGAAAGATCTGGAAAGTGATTACACATAAAAATGAAGCTTAAACAAAGTCTTAACCTTTATATAAAATATCTCAAATATGAAAAAAATCTGTCAAAGCTCTCTGTTGAAGCCTATAAGCAGGATTTAGAACAGTTTATTAACTACCTTTTAAAAAAGCACGGCAATAAAGACAGCCTTGAAACAGAAGTTGTCAGCCTTAAAAATTTCAGGCAATATCTCAAAGACACTGATTTTACCAGGTACTCAAAAAATACAGTTATACGCAAATATTCTTCATTAAAAAGTTTTTTTAAGTTTCTTGAAAAAAATGCAATATTATCAGACTGCATCAGTTCCCTGATTATACCGCCAAAAAAAGACGGCCGCCTTTATTCATTCCTTTCACAGCATGAAATAAATAAAGTTTTGAGTTGCATTAAAACCCGCGTCATCAACGGAGCAAGAGACAGGGCGCTTATAGAATTTATCTATTCAACAGGCGCAAGAATAAGTGAAGTTGAAAATCTTAAAAATTGCGATATTGACATTGAAAAAAATGAAGTAAAGGTCATAGGCAAAGGCCGAAAACCAAGAACCTTATATTTAAACAGCCAGACTGTATACTGGCTTAAAGAATATGAGAATTATAAAAATGCACAAAAACCTGAAGATAAGTTCAACCGTAAAGCTTCGGCCGCTTTGCATAATCAATATATAAGCGGTAGCCGGGATCCGGTATTTTTGAACAGATTCGGGAAAAAACTATCTGCAAGAAGCATGAGAAACATTGTAATAAAATATGTTAAATTAGCCCAAATTGATAAAAAAATCAGCCCGCACGGCATCAGGCACACTTTTGCCACGCATCTTCTTCAGGAAGGAGCCGGAATAAGGGAGATACAGGAACTGCTTGGCCATGCAAATATATCTACAACTCAGATATACACACATCTTAACATAAAAAAAATCCGGCAGGAATATGACAAATGCCATCCGAGAGCAAAATAAAATACTTCTGAAATAATAATTTACTGTATTCAGTTTATCCGTTTCCGGATGTATTTGCTCAAAAAATAAGTTTGTGTTAAACTTTATCGTTGAAATTTCACACATCACTTGAAGCAATATGGTGACTGCAAAAAAGTTAAAGTGATGGAGGATAAACCATAAAACAGGAGGAAAAATACATGGAAAGCATAGTAACTATGCGACAGCTCCTAGAGGTAGGAGTTCATTTCGGCCATCAGACAAGAAGATGGAACCCCAAAATGAAAAGATATATATATGCAGAAAAAAATGGCATATATATAATAGATTTGCAGCAGACTCTTCAGCTTTTAATTGAAGCTTTTGAGCATGTTAAAAGTGTTGCAGCAAATGACGGGGTAATTCTTTTTGTTGGAACAAAGAAACAAACCCAGGATATAATTGAAACAAGCGCAAAAGATTGCGGTATGCCTTATGTGAGAAACAGGTGGCTTGGCGGCACTTTAACAAATTTCAAGACAATAAGCGCCAGAACAAAAAGAATTGCTCAAATTGAGGAAATGGAAAAGTCAGGCACTTTTGAGTTGCTTCCAAAAACAGAAGTGCTGCAGATAAAAAAAGAGTATGAAAAACTGCTGTATAATATGGGTGGTATAAGATATATGAAAAGACTGCCGGATTTAATGTTTGTGATAGACCCTCATAAGGAAATAATAGCAGTTGAAGAAGCAAAAAAAATAGGTATCCCAATTGTAGGAATAGTTGATACAAACTGTGATCCCGATAAAATTGATTATGTTATTCCTGGCAATGATGATGCAATAAGATCCTGCGGTCTTATCAGCGGAATTATATCAGAGGCAGTTAAAAGAGGCAGGGCAGAAGCCGGCATACCTTCAGTTATTGAAGAAAAAACAACTTCAAGTAAAGCGCAAACCGCAGAAACAGAAGACATAAAGGCCGATGAGCAGGAACAGGCAGATAATGAAAACCTGGATGATATTACTGAAGATATTTAATTTTTAATAATAATTTTTTAAATTATATACAGGGGGATTTATGGAAATAAATGCGGAAACAGTAAAAAAATTAAGAGAAAAAACAGGCGTGGGCATGATGGACTGCAAAAAAGCCCTTGTCGAATGTAAAGGTGATTTTGAAAAAGCCGGACAGTATTTAAGAGAAAAAGGCCTTGATAAGGCGGCTAAAAAATCTTCCCGTCCAACACGCGAAGGAATAATCGATACTTATATTCATCTTGGTTCAAAAATAGGCGTTATGCTTGAAATTAATTGTGAAACTGATTTTGTTGCGAAAAATGAAAATTTTATTGCCTTAGCAAAGGACATAGCTATGCATATAGCAGCATTGGCGCCGGAGTATGTAAAAATTGAGGAAATAAGTGATGAAAACAGAAAGAAAGAAGAAGAATTATTTGAAAAAGAAGCAGGAGACAAACCAAGCGATATTAGAGAAAAAATAATTGCTGGAAAATTACAATCATATTTTAGTGAAAAAACTTTAATGGAACAACAATTCATAAAAAACCCAGAAGTAACGATTA
>JACVJB010000053.1 GCA_015711775.1 Actinomycetota bacterium
TCTTGACAGATCTTTTTTTAAAAATGCCAGTTCCGGCAGGAAAGATGGATATTTTATATTCATTAATTTCTTATTTTATGCCAATGGATGTTTTTACTATTTCAAGCGATTTAAAGCTCCTGTTTGAAAGCGGGAACTCGAGCTCCTTTTTTTCACAGACTGTGGAAAGACTGTATTTGTATGTATCTTCTTTTAATTCCATTAGCTTCTGCTCTTTTAACTTCTCATCACTAATTGTCATTATTTCATCAATTTTTTCCATTGTCTGTTCCGCTCTTATGATCCTCTGCTCATTTTCAAGCATGACATTTTCCGTAATTGAGCCGGCTTTGCCTTTAAGCCTGTTCAATCCTTTAGCAGCTTCGTATGTGCTGCGTACCAGTTCATCTGCAGTTATGGAATGGCTTTCGTAATTTAAAATGTATTTCCATGAAGGGTTTGTAACAGCTTTTATGTGTGATTTTAAATCTTTAAAAAGAAGCGTATAGCCGAACTTTTGAGGATTTTCAAATATCCTGCTGCCCGGATCAAGAAAGGGAGCCATTGGAGAAATAAACGGCATGAACCTGCTGTCCCAGCCAAGCTTTTCATAAAGATCCCTGCAGTACTCTACAGTTTCAAGAATTGAGCCGGCGCTCTGGGAGGGAAGCCCGGTCATAAAATACAAATCAAACCTTAAGGACCCCTTTGAAAGCGCATATGAAATGCTCTCATATAGCTGGCTGTTTGTATAGGTTTTTCCCATTTTATGCCTGACGTTTTCATCATGGCTGTCAGGCGATATTTCATAGCATACATTTTTAAAAACTGTGGCAGCCTTATCAAAAAACCATTTTTCCGGGGGCGTAAAAAATTCAAAAAAAATCTGAATATTTTTATCAAGTTTTTCCGCAGACTTAAAAAACTCCATTACATAATCTTTGCCGTTGCTGTTCAGGTCTCCAAGAAGAAAAACAGGCGAGTTTATATATTTTCTGATTGCAGCAATTTCATCCACAAGCTTTTCCGGGCTTCGGAATGCAGGTTTTGTCCTGTTTCCAAACAGTTTAAAAGCTGATTTTGAACCGCCGCAGTTTGCGCAGTTATTATTGCAGCCGCGCACTACAGGTATTGTTGTAATCGGGTATCTGAACCAGTCACAAAATGGCACCACACTTCTAATATCCCGGTATTTAAGCACATCTTTAAACATAATACTATAATCAAAATCAATATCTTCAAGGTCAGCCGATATGCACTCAATCGGATTTGCATAAACCTTTCCATCCCGCCTGTAAACAAGATTTGGAATTTCTGAGAGGGATTTGTAATAATAATTGTCTGCCTGTTCGTTTTGCCCGGGAACATTTGCAGAATCTTTTAATACGCATAAGAGCCTGTAAAGCGGTTCCTCTGCGGAATCGCCCCTTATTATAAAGTCTACGCCTTCAAATTCAACCAGCTCACTGTAAAAATAGGAGGCTGAAAAGCCCCCAAAAATAACAGGGGTTTCAGGGTGGCATTTTTTAACTATTTTTGCAATTTCAGTGGAGCCCTGACAGTGAGGCAGCCAGTGCAAATCTATGCCAAATGCAGAGGCATTTAATTTTTTAATGAATGCCTCAACGTCAAAGCCTGGCTCATGATACATTCTGTAGGCAAGGTTTACTATGCGTACGCTTATGCCCCTTTTCTGCAGGTAGTTTGACATGGTCAAAAACCCGATAGGATACATTTCAAAGATGGGCGATGAGGGCACAAGGTCGCTCATGGGACCAAACATTATGCTTTTTTCCCTGAAATCATACACGCTTGGTGGATGAAGTAAAATCAAGTCAGTTTGCTTCTTCATAAGAGTGATATATTAGCATTAAAAACTCTTATCGTCCATATCAGCTCGCCAATAAATACGCATTTGCAGGTCCGTAATAAATATTATACCCCAGAGGTTTTCATATTTATTTTTAAACTGTACCTGCTGAAAATAATTTATGCAGTTTAAAGAAGTTAGTTTTTAACCAGTCGGGCTGAAGATTTTCAATCTGTTGAGCCAACCTTTCTCTTAAGGTTTTTTTGCGGTTTTGGATAAAGACTGTTTTTTTCAGAAAACTGAATTCTGCAGGAAGCTTTTCAAAAAAATTATCGAGATAATTAAAAGTTTTTAATAATACAAAATCATTGATAATACTGTATGGCAAACTTATACCATTAAACCCGGAAAATATTGTCCAGCCTGTAAAAAAAGAGGTTTTAAGAAGGGAATTGATACCTGAAATTATCACTTCATTTTCACTGATAAACTGGATGATTGTATTTTTCAGGTGAGCTTCATCAGTAATTTTATTTGTTTTTATTATTTCAACCAGTTCCTGGTGGAGCAGCAGCTTATTTTTATGTACGGATTTCAGGGAGTCAAGTATTGTATTAAAAAGCTCATGGTCACAATATTTCATAATATATACAGACGCTCTTGAATAAAAAATATCTCCGAAAAGCAGATCAAGGGTATATTTCCCGGTATTTTTTTCTGTACTTTTATCATTACCGCTTTTTACTGATTTTAAATCTTTTACAAGCAGTATAAAATCATCGGGATTAAAACTGTGCATCCTTATCCCTAAAGCAAGAAGCTCCATTCCCGCCATTAAGTTTAAAAGTTTGCCGGAAAACTTTGCGCTTAAGCTGATTTTATTATCATGGAAGCAAAAAATGCTTGAGGCATGAAGTATAACCGGATCAGAAAAACTCCTTATATTGTAGGAATAAAGCTTGACCAGTTTATTCAGTTCTTCGTTTACAATTGCCTTTACCTGTCTTGGGGCCGGGTTCAATTTTTTTCCTGTCTTCTGTCCCAGACTCTCTGGGCTTTACCCTCGCTGCGCGCTATTGTTTTGGGCTCTTTGAGGCTTACTTTGATATGAATGCCTATGGCAGAATAAAGCCTGCCCTCTATTGATTTTTCAAAAAACTCAAGGTCCATCAATTTTTCATGGAATATGCTGTCAGATACTTCAACCCAGACTTCTATTTTATCAAGGTAGTTTTCTGTTGTCAGTACTATTAAATAATGAGGCTCAAGGTCCTTAACTTTCATCAGGACTTCTTCAATCTGGGATGGAAAAACATTTACCCCTCTTATAATGAGCATATCATCTGTTCTTCCCATGGGTCTTGCCATCTTTAACAGTTTTTTCCCGCATGGGCAATCATCCTCAAAAAGGTATGAAATATCTTTTGTCCTGTACCTGATAACAGGAAATGCTCTCTTTGTAAGGGACGTAAAAACAAGCTCGCCTTTGCTGCCGTTTGGCAATGTTTTTCCGGTATCAGGATCAATGACTTCTGCAAAAAAATGATCCTCATTTATATGCAACCCGTTTTTTTCAAGGCATTCGCAGGAAACACCAGGGCCTATGACCTCACTTAATCCGTAACTGTTAAGTGCCGTCATATGTATTCTGCGCTCAATTTCGTCCCTCATCGGTTCACTCCAGGGCTCTGCGCCCAGATAACCGACCTTAAGACTGAGTTTTGAAAAATCCACGCCAATTTTTTCTCCCACTTCTGCAATGTGTAAAGTATAAGAAGGTGTACAGCATAAAACGGTTGATTTAAAATCAGCCATTATTTTCAATTGCCTTTCAGTGTTGCCTCCGGAAATAGGAACAACAAGACAGCCGAGCTTTTCTGCCGCATACTGGAAACCAAATCCGCCGGTAAACATGCCAAACCCGTGGCTTATCTGTACAATATCACCTTTTGTCACGCCTGTATCATACATAATCCTCATAAGACAATGACCCCAGATATCAAGGTCATGTCTTGTGTATCCCACTACTGTGGGGTTACCTGTTGTGCCTGATGAGGAATGTACCCTTACCACCTCATCAAGCGGCGTGCAGAATAGGCCAAAAGGGTAATTAAGCCTCAATTCCTCCTTGGTGGTAAAAGGAAGTTTTTCAATATCTGAAAGCTCATTTATCCTGTCCGGGTCCACACCTGCTTCGTCAAACCGTTTCCTGTAAAATTCATTGCTGGCATAACAGTGTTTAAGCGTCTGTTTCAATGCGCCAAGCTGTAATTGGCGCATTCTTTGTCTTCCTGCTGTTGAGATTTCAGGATCAAAGAGTTCTGGGGTTCTATTGCCTTTGCCTTTAATTTTATTCATTTAATCTCCCGCTACAGATTTGGCAATTTAAAGTTTTTTGTTTGTTACTTTATACTGTTTCGCCTTTTCGCCTGTCAATAACCCTTTTTGCTTTTCCTTCGCTTCTTTTAATTGTTTTGGGCTCTTTGAGCTTTACATCTATATTTATCCCGGTTGCGCCGTAAAGCTTATTTTCAATGGATGATTCAAATCTTTCAAGGTCATTTATTTTTTCTGCAAAAACATCTTCTGAAACTTCAACCCATAACTCTATTGTGTCAAGATAATTCTGCCTGTCCACTACGATAAGATAATGCGGCTCAATTTCTTTTACCTGCATTAAAACTTCTTCAATTTGGGACGGAAAAACATTTACCCCCCTTATAATGAGCATATCATCTGTTCTGCCCATAGGTTTTTTCATTCTTGAATGGGTCCTGCCGCATCCGCATTGCAGGTCATCAAGTATTGACAAATCTCTTGTCCTGTATCTTATAAGGGGCATGGCTTCCTTGGTAAGTGAAGTAAATATTAGTTCTCCGGCGCTGCCGCATGGAAGTGGTTTTGCGGTTGCAGGATCTATTATTTCGGGTAAAAAATGGTCCTCTGCAACATGAAGCCCGCATTTTAAGCTGCATTCGCAGCTAACGCCCGGCCCTATTATTTCACTTAAACCGTATATATCAATGGCATCAATATAAAGCCTTGCTTCTATTTCTTTACGCATTTCCTCTGTCCATGGCTCTGCTCCAAAAATACCAATTTTAAGAGGCATATTCTTAAAATCAATCCCGAGCTCTTTTCCAACCTCTGCAATATACAATGCATAGGAAGGCGTGCAGCATATGACAGTTGAGCCATAATCCTGCATGATTTTTATCTGCCTTTCAGTAAGTCCCCCGGATGATGGTATTACGGTGGCCCCGAGAAGCTCTGCTCCATAATGAAGGCCCAGCCCGCCAGTAAAAAGCCCATACCCATAGCTATTCTGTATAATGTCTCTGCTCCTGACCCCTGTGCTGTAAAGATCCCTTGCTATAAGATTTCCCCAGATAGTAATATCTTTTTTTGTATAGCTTACTACAGTTGGATTGCCTGTTGTGCCTGAGGAAGAGTGTATTCTCACTATCTCGTTTAATGGTTTTGCAAAAAGCCCAAAAGGATAATTTATGCGCAGGTCTTCTTTTGTTGTAAAAGGCAGTTTTTCAATATCTTCAAGATTTTTAAATTTATAAGGGTTAACTCCTGCATCATCCAGCTTTTTCTTGTAGAATTTAACATTTTCATACACATTCACAAGTGTTGATTTTAGCTTTTCAAGCTGCATATGCTGCAGTTTGTCACGCTGCATGGTTTCAATTTCCGGTTCCCAGTATTTACTGTCACTCATTTAAAAAGCCTCCAGAGAAATAACAAATCAGTTCTTACTGATAAATCAACAAGAACTAAAATAAAAAACATATTTGATTATACAATAACTGCAGGCTGTTTGTGCCGGATTATATAAGTTAGCCCGGCACAAACAATTCGATTACCGCTGTTTATTCAAAGCTTTTGCTGATAAGTTCTTTTGGAAGTTTCTTTGTAAACAGGCTCACAATTATTGTAACAATAAAGGCAAGCGGGAAAGCAATAACTATAGGGTCAATTGCGCTCCACGGATAAGGCAAAATTGTTGTTTTGCCTGTCATAAATTCAACAAGTTTGAGCATCTTTGCATTTGCTTCATGAACAAAAAACATCCAGAAAACACTTGATACTACACCTATCACCATACCGCTTATTGCTCCCGCTTTTGTAGATCCTTTCCAGAAAAGACCGCATATATACATGGGCAGAAAAGTTGCAGCGCAGACTCCAAAGAAAAGCGCTGTTCCTCTCGCTATAATGCTTACCGGAAGGTAGTAGCCAAGTATTATACTGATTATGATACCTATTATTATGCCAATTTTTGTAAGGAGAACACCTTTTGAAGGCTTTGCCTCAACGCCTGCGCCTGCTCCATTATTTGCATTCCTGTCAGTTTCAACACCTAACATATCCCTTGAAAAAGACGTGCCGATTGCATGAAACTGTGAACTGATTGTTGACATTGCTGCTGCCAGGAGGGTTATCATAAATACATAAACGAACCACTTGGGCATTGCCATATTAATAAATGTCGGTATTATCAGATCGGTGTTTCCCTCTGCTACAGCTATTGATATTTTACCAAGCTGCTCATTAAAGTAAACATTTGAAAGCGCCCCTATTACAAATGCAATTCCGGTCATTGCAAGAATAAAGATACCGCCGATTAAAACTGCCCTGTTAAGTTCCTTATTGCTTTTAACAGTCATAAACCTTATAACAAGCTGTGGCTGTGCAAGTACTCCAATGCCCACGCCAAGCACTATTGTTGAAACCAGGGTCCACCACAGGGGCGAGCCAAGAACCGGCATTGTGGTCCATCCCTGATGGCCGCC
>JACVJB010000054.1 GCA_015711775.1 Actinomycetota bacterium
TTAATCTTTCAAGCCTTAAAAAACTTGCCATGGAAGTAAATGACAACGTGCGCTCAATGGGTTTTGCCTTAAAGTCCTGCACAACTCCGGCAAAAGGCTCTCCCACATTTGATTTGGGGGATGATGAAATTGAACTTGGCGTTGGCCTTCATGGGGAGCCCGGCAGGCAAAGGCTCAAATACATGCCCGCAGACCAGGTAATTAAAAAAATAACTGATTCAGTGATAGAGGATCTTCCTTTTATTTGCGGGGATGAAGTTGCAGTCATGATAAACGGCCTTGGAGGAACCCCAATAGGCGAGCTTTATATTGCTGCAGGAATAGTTCTTGATATTCTTAAAAATTCAAAAATAAAGGTTTTTAAAACTTATGTTAATAATTTCTGCACGTCTCTTGATATGGAAGGCTGCTCGGTAAGCCTGCTGAAGTTAAATGAAGAGTTTAAAAGGCTTCTTGAAAGCCCTGCAGATATACCTGTAAGATATTTTTAATCTCTCTATATATAATTTATTTTAAGACTGTTAATCATAAAGTATTTTAAAACCCCGCTGGGGCAGTTGTCATTTTCGAATACTGTAGTAATGTATTTAAACGGAAGAAAATTTTTAAAACAGGTTTTGGATTGAAATTAAGCGCAACGTTTTATTCCTGCACTATTTTAAAAAACACAGGCTTTATGATTGATACAGTTTTTATTATTTTTAAAAAAAGGTACAAAAGTTAAATGAAAAGAATATTTATAAGCGTTTCTAAACATATTATTTTATTTTTAATTATAACCTCTTTTATGCTTGTTTCTTTTTTGCACGCTTCATCTGGTAAGCTTTTATCCTCTGAAGGTACAAAAAGTTTATTAGGGCTTGAAAGCACGCCCGCAATTGCTGAAGGCTATGACTTTGTGCTGGTTATTGACGAGTCGGGAAGCATGAAAAAAAATGACCCGTACAACTTGAGAAAAGATGCCGCAAAGTTATTTGTTTATCTTGCTGAGACATTAAATAAAGGAAACAGGGTGCTTATAAGCGGGTTCGGCCAGACTACAAATATCTATCTTCCTTTAACAGAAATAAGCTCAAATGAGGACGAAATAAGCTCTGCCATAGATAAAATCCAGAGCAGCCAGGCGCTGACTGATATGAAAGGCGCGCTGGAAAAAATAAAGCAGGAGCTTGACTTCAGGACTGATAAAAAAAAGACTGTGGTTATATTTTTAACGGACGGATCATTGACAATTCAAGACATTCCTCAGGAAGCTGATGAAAGCGGCCAGCCGTCAAGGGAGAGGCCGAAGAAACCTTCAGAAGATGACGGACCTTCAGCAGTACCTGGTAATAAAGCAGGCTCTTATACTGATAATGAACTAAAAAAGACTGATAAAAATAGCCAGGATGATTTATCTGAAAATTCAAAGGATGCGCCAAGCCGTGAATCGGATTACCTTGAAATGTATAAAAAAGAACTAATTGATTTGTGCAGGCAGTACGGCAGTTCCGGCATAGTCATACACCCGATAGCTTTTACGAAAGAGGCAGAAGTGCAGGTACTTGAACAGATGGCAGACGTTACAGGCGGAATCTGCTATAAACCCCAGGAAGCCAAAGACTTAAGAGCTTCATTTATAGATATACTTCGCAACATTACAAGCAGGTTTATAAGAATAGAAGAGCAGCAAGGTCCTTCAGCAATTACAGGGGATTTTGAAACTGGAAATTATATAAAGGAGCTTGTTGTAATTGGCCTTAAAAACAATTACACCCGGACACCTTCAATAAAAATATCTGCTCCGCTTGCCGGACCTGTTTCGTATGATAAATATATTGAGGAAAACATATTTAAAATAGCAAAAATAATTAATCCTGCTGCAGGAAACTGGAATTATCAGATAAACGGGGATGCAGTTTTTGTTTTTGATATAGTAAATGCAGCATTAATCGAACCCCGTTTCAGCCTGTATTCTGCCGGATCTGAAATACCGCTGAAAATAGACATATCAGGTATTTTGGATGACGGCGCAGAAAGTGTTGCAGGGATGTTAAGCCAAATACTTAAGGATTTTAAAGTCACCGCTTCTGTGCAGAGCCCGGACGGAAAAAACCTGGATGCAGAAAATATTAATGATGCAGGAATTGGCAATGATATAAACAGCTCAGACGCAATTTTTACCGGAACATTCGGAAGTACTTCAGAACCGGGATATTATTATATTAATTATTCTATTACACATTTGCCCACAGGCGCTGTATCAAATAAAATTTTAAGCTTTTCAACAATAAGATATCCCGTAAAAATTGAAGTAATTGAGCCGGCAGAGGAATATTATCAGCCCGGAAGTAATGTTGATATTGTAATAAAAGTGGAAAAAACATCTGCTGCAGAACAAACAGGAGACGAAGATAACTTAATATTTACTGCTGATGTATCCTCATCGCAGACAATTATTGCAAAGGATTTATTACTGCTTGATAACGGTCAGGGCGCTGACAAAAAAGCCGGGGACGGACTTTTCAGCGCCAGGTTTGCCGGCACTGCATCTGAAGGGATTTACAGCATAGATTATTTTGTTGCAAAGCCGGCAGTATCATATCAGGCCGCCTGCACGGCAATTACATCGGCTTTTTCTGTAAAGGCATCAACTGCTGTAGATATGAAAATAAATAACAGCGCTTTTGCAGGGGAACCTGTGTCTGTAAGCATTGATTTAAACAGTTTCGGGTTAATTGAGGATGCCGGAAATTTAAGTGACGCTATCATTTCATATATTCTTACAATGCCTGACGGCTCAACTGCTCAGGGAAGCCTTTACGATGACGGAAATGCCGCAAATGACGATAAAACGGCTGGCGATAACATTTATTCTGCGCTTCTATCCGGGCTTGGCAAGACCGGCAGGTATGATATTCAAATTGAGGGCAGCCTCACCGGCAAAGATATTCCGCAAAACAGCGCAAACCCTGATAATAGCCAGGTTATCTCGGTTAATTCTGAAGGGGTATTTTACAAATACTATAAAATTAAAAATCTGCCAAAATCCCTGGATTTCATTGACGGGGCTCTTAGATCGGAGATTGTATTTACCATAGAGTCGGCATCTTCAGATGATACAAATCTGAGCATAGGGCAGGCTGAAATAATTAAGGCAGCTCAGCAAAAACTTCAAAGTGACAGCGCAAACAAGAATGATGCTTCTTTGCAGGATAAAAATCCGGTCAAATCGGCAAAAATAAAAGGCGGCAGTATATTAAAGGCAATGTCTGATAATAATGTAATTATTGAAATAGAACTTGATGAAAATATTAAGGCAGGTCAGTACAACCTGAAAATACCTCTGTCAGTTAATGGCGCATCAGAAACGGATTTGTCTGTAATTTTAACGGTTAAACAGTCAACTCCGTCTTATATGGTTGCCATTATAATAGGCGCGGCAATATTGCTTGCTGCTGCAATTTTTGTACTTATCTATTTTCTTTATATCAGGCCAAAAAGAAGAGGCTACTGATAATTGTAAAGTTAAAAAAGTCTAGAGGAGCAAATAATTATGCAAATTATAGAAATGAATTCAAAAAGAGGAGGATCTGTGAAAAAAGTAATATGGAAAATAATTATAGGGGTGGCAGCGTTTGTATTTGTGCTTATACTGGTACTGAATAGTTTTGTTGTGGTGCAGGCAGGAAATGTAAAGGTTCTTACTCAGTTCGGCAGGACGATAGGAGTAACGTTCTATCCGGGCATACATATGAAAATACCTTTTGTCCAGAATACGGTTAATTACTCAACAAGGCAGGTTACATATGAAACAAGCGATGAGGCGGAGGTCAGCAGGGCAAATTATCCTGATTTTACAGTTGACACCACTTCCCTTGACGGCCAGCAGGTAAAGATTAAATTTACCATAAGGTTTTCAATTGACGGAAAACAGGCAGAGTGGATATTAAATAATATAGGCACAATGAACGATTTGGTTGAAAAAGTTGTAAAAGCTGAGGCGCGCTCATATGTACGGAATATACCGAAAAAATATACAGCGGCACAGCTTTATTCAGAGCAGGTTTTTACTTTACAGGAAGAGATTGACAATACCCTCAGGCCGATTTTTGAGAGAAACGGGATTTTAATGGATGAGTTTCTCTTAAGAAAAATTGATTTTACCCAGGAATATTTCAATGTTCTTGAAGATAAGCAGATAGCCGAAGAAAGGATTGTTGTTGAAAAAAATATACTTGAGCAGGAAAAAATAAAAAAAGAACAGGCAATTATACAGGCTGAGGCTGAAGCCAGGCAGATTGAAATAAAGGGGCTGGCCCTTAAGGCAAATCCGGAGATAATACAGCTTGAGTTTATACAGAAGCTTTCACCAAATATAAAATGGGGAATAATACCGGGCGAGGGCATAGTGCCAATACTCGATCTTGCCAGACTGCAGGAAAATATGGAAGATCTGTCCTCAGGCACAGTCCAGCAGTCCCAGGGAAATGAAAATACAAACCAGGAATCTGGCGAAACTGCTGAATAAAAACAGTAAATTTAAACTTAATTTAAAATAATGCGTCTTTTGATATATTGGACAATGTTAAAAATAATAAAAAAAGAAAGGTTATAAAATGGTAAAAAGAAGATTGGCCGCAGTAATTGCTGTAACTATTGCTATTATGCTTTTTGCGCTCCCTGTATTTACAGGCTGCGGTAAAGTTGCGCAGTTTGCAGATCCTATGACTGAAAATATACTGGTTTCAATAAATAATGCTGACTATGCTGGCTTTTCAAGGGACTTTGACAGCGCAATGAAGGCTGAACTTAATGAGGAATACTTTCCGGATTTTCTTGCGCAGGTTAAAGTAATAGCAGATAACTATAAGGAAGGCTCCAAAAAAATTGTAGGCGTTAATATCAATAATGACTTAACAACTGCAACCTATACAGCAGATTTTGCAAATGCAGAGGATGTAACTGTTGAAGTGACTTTTAAAAAGATTGACGGCAAAATGCAGGTGGTTGGCCTGTGGTTCAAATAAACCTGCAGAAGATTTTAAATTAAAAGTTTTTTAAGTTACGCTGATTTTTATGGCAAGCTGGGAAAATAAATTTAACAGTTTTTCCAGCCTGCCGTTTTTTATTTTGTAATTACCGGATCCACCCAAACTGCCCAGTCCTGTGCAGATGTCGCTCCTGCATCAACCTGAAGGAATGCGCTGCCGCTTTTTCCTGCTATAGATGACAGGTCAATGTTTAAATCATTTAGCGCTCCCTCGTTGGCGCAATAAATACCAGAAATACCGGGAAAATGATACCATGTTGATCCGTCATAAAAACGCATTCTGAAGTAAACCCCATCTGTACCTGAAAGGCCTGCCATAAAACCAACTTTAGCTTTAAATTTTGCTCCTGCAGGTATATGAATAACGCCTGTGGCATTGGGAAACTGCCCTGATATCCAGCCATTGTTTACCCACTGCGGATGTGTTTCAAGCACTTTTGCGTAAACGGTGCCATCTTCAAGTGTTACATTTGTCTGGAACACTGCAAAACCTCTGTTATCAGATGCGGATCCGCCAAAAGGTATAACGCCAGAGCCTGTGACCCAGTTGGCGCCAGAGGCGCCTGCCATGAAATCATAGACAAGGCTTACCACTTCTATGTTTCTGGTTTCTTCGTCTTTTCCGCCATTGCCGTCTGTTACGATTAGCTTAAGGGTGTAAGTGCCTGCGGATGAAGGCATGGTCCAAGTAGTATTTTGCGAATCAGGGTTTGCAAGTGTTCCGCCCGTGACTTCCCAGGAATATTTTAGACTGTCTCCGTCCGGGTCCGTTGCATGTGATGCAAGCACGCAATTACTGTTTATGTAAAATTTTTCTTCAGCAATTGTTGTATCCATCATATCTATTTCAGGGTCCTTGTTCGGCAGGTCACAGCCCCATGAAAGCTCAAGCGTGTCAGTTTTTTCCCCGGCTTTATTTTTTGCAGTTGCAGTCAGCGTGTATTTATCACCAGGATTATTGATATTAACCTGGCACTTGCCCGGCCCAAGCGTACCTGCACTGTCATCTTTTGAAAACTTGACCTCGGGGGTAGGACTGCCGGTAACCTCGGCTTTTATCCTGTAAAAGCATACGCCGCTTTCAGGAGCATACTTTGGCCCTTCATATATGACAAGTTTTATTGTCGGCTTTGTTTCTCCGTCCTGGTCATTATCCTCGCCGGTTGTTTCAGCGGCATCACCGGATGTTGTGCCTGTTGTTTTGTCATCCGTATCTTCAATATCTGTTTTATCTGTTTTAGCTCCGCATAAATTACACAGTGCAGAAACTGAAAATATAAAGATAATTGTCAGCGCAGAAGCAATAATAAAGATTTTTTTATTATTTTTTGTATTCATATTATTTTTTCTCCCCTTAAGCTAATATAAAGTAATACTCAAATAAATTATAAAGTACAGTTAAAAAATATCTTATATTATGTCGTTTAAGTGGATATTATTTATACAATTGTCCAAAACCAATAGTTTTCCA
>JACVJB010000055.1 GCA_015711775.1 Actinomycetota bacterium
GTCAACAATCAGCACGATAAGGTAAAAATTGTCTATCATCCCGACTTTGTAACTGCATCGAACCCCTTGTTTAAGATGGACTATTCACAGTTTGTTCGAGGGTGCCACCTGGGTATATTCCCAAGTTATTACGAGCCGTGGGGTTATACCCCCTTAGAGAGCCTGGCAAGTGGGATACCCTCGGTAACCAGCGACCTGTCAGGTTTTGGCGATTATGTGATGAACAACTTCCGTGATTATGAGAAAAGCGGGTTGTTTATCGTCAACAGGCGGAATAGTGATTTCAACCAGGCGGCAGGTCAGTTGGCCGATATACTTTTCCGGTTTGTACAAATGAACCGGCGCGAAAGAATTTCCTTGCGTAATGCCTGTGAAGCCGCATCACCACATTTCGACTGGCTCAACCTGGGCAAGTTTTACGATCAGGCCTATGAATTGGCAATGAGTAGATAAATGTATGACAATGAAGATGCGATCATCGCCAATTGGTATTTTTGATTCAGGCATTGGTGGTTTAACAGTTTTGCGAGCTTTAAAAGAAAGCCTGCCGAATGAAAAATTTTTATATCTGGGAGATAACCTTGATATGGAAAACTTTGATATTGATTTAATTACAAAAGTCTGCATATTAAAATATAAAG
Source organism: Actinomycetota bacterium (assembly GCA_015711775.1). GTDB lineage: Bacteria > Actinomycetota > Humimicrobiia > Humimicrobiales > Humimicrobiaceae > VGAZ01. Next base: position 642 of record JACVJB010000055.1, read on the forward strand.
AAAAAATGCAGCAAAAAGATATTGCCAGGCTTTTAAAGTTATCAACTGCAAAAGTTACTAGAATACTGCAAAAAGCTTTTGAACTTGAACTGGTACAAGTGAATATCCTTGATATGAGAAATGAAGTTTCGAAGCTCGAAAGTGATCTTGAAAAAAAATTCGGCTTAAAAAGAGCTATGGTTGTAAAGAGCCAGAATGGCGCAAATGATGATATAAAAAAAATGATAGGCCGAAGAATTGCAAATTATCTTCTTAATATATTAAAAGATAAAGATTGTATTGGCATTTCACATAGCTCAACAGTAAAAGAATGTATACAGGCCCTTCCGATGAGGATCACAAAAAAAGTCGAAGTGGTACAAATGCTTGGCGGTTCATATAACCTGACTTTTGAGGGTTTGGATGCAACAAAGGAAATGTCTGATAAATTTGGCTTAACACCTCATATACTTTATGCCCCTCTTTTTGTAGATAACAGCAGTATAAAAATTGCAATACTGAGCGACAGCAGCATTAAAAAGACATTTGAATATTTTAACAATATCAATATAGCTATTGTGGGAATAGGGTCTTTTTATCCGATTGGATCTTCAACTATCTTCAGATCAGGTGGACTTTTTAATAAGGAAATTACTGAACTTCAAAGGTCAGGTGTTGTTGGAGATGTTTTTGGCCACTTTTTTAATACAGAAGGAAATTTTTGCAGTACATCTGTTGAAAGCAGGATAATTACCATACCTGTTGAAAATATTCCAAAAATTGAATACAGGATAGGGGCAGCCGGGGGAGAAGAAAAATTTGATGCCATACATGGAGCAATTAAAGGCAAGCTGGTAAATATCATTGCAACAGATGAAAAAACCTGCCTTAGGCTTCTTAAAACATAGGTCTAAAATCATTTAGAAACAAAAGACAGCTTACTGCCATACTGCTGTTTTATCTTTGCCGTATCATTTTCAAAAGCATTGGCCTGTAAAGGATGTACGATATCAACCCCCATCTCAATAAGATCATCTAGGCACCAGCATGTGGATCCGCAGGTGTGATAACAGCAAAGGGCATCCGTTTTGGTTTTTATAAAACTAATCATTTTTTTAAACCTTGGAACCACTTCTTTCCTGAAATATACAGGCGAAATAAGCGGGCCATTTTGAGTTCCCCAGTCATCGCCTATCCAGAAAACATCAATAAAACTGCCAATTTCTGTATAGAAAACTTCAAAAAAACTAATATGCCAGTCAACTATTTTGTCCATCAGATATTGTGAAATCTTTGGCTCAGTATAAATATCAGTCATAAAATCTTCAAGGCCCCTAAGGCACCATGCCTGGTAAAATATTGAACTTACAAGACCGGCCCATAATGAATAACCGGTTTGTTCATAGAGTTTTTTTGTTTCTTCTTTTAGCCCATAAAACCTTGTAGGGTCTGAAGGGTCAGGAAACACAAATGATTTGATTTCATCAAGCGTAAGACTTCTTCAATTGTTGAAAAGTTCACAATTGCGTAAATCAGACATATTATTTGCTGTTTCTTATTCCGGTCGCAGTAAACCAGTTATTGAATGCACAAAGATTGCTCATAATTCAGGGGCAACCGTTATAGCTCTTACAAATTATCCCGTTTCACCTCTTGCAAAAAAATCAGACATACTGCTTCAGACTGCAGTTTTTAATGTCAGCAGTACAGGGGAAGTTATTTCTAAGAGGCTGACTGAACTGCTTGTAATTGAAAGCCTATATATAAATTATATTTTGAAAAAAATAGATCATGTAAGGTATTTTATAGAAAAATCCCACGAAGTCCTGGAAATAAACAAAGTTTAACCCGGGCTTAGACACTTATTTGTACAAAGCTTTTTAAAACAATTTATTAGTATTTTGAATTATTTTTATTATCGTTTGCTTACCTTGCAGAATATCCGCCATCAACAGTTACCATAGAGCCAGTTACCCATGTGGACTCGTCAGATGCAAGCCAAACTGCAGCCCAGGCTATATCTTCAGGATAACCAATTCTTCCTGCAGGATGAAGGGACTCTATATAATCCATTATTTTTTCCCTTGGCTCTCTGAGACGTTCAACCATAACCCAACCCGGGCGTATAGCATTAACCCTTATTTTGAATTTTGCCAGATCCATCGCCATGTTTCTCACCATTCCCTCCTGTGCAGCTTTGGAAGAATTATAAGGGCCCGTGTTTTCCTGTCCGAGAAATGCTGAAATGGAAGTAATCATTATAATTGATCCGCCTCCGGAGTCTTTAATATAAGGAATTGAATATTTTGACGCCAGGAAAGTTCCTTTTGCATTTATGGAATGATACATATCCCACTCTTCTTCAGTCAGGTCATCAAAAGTAAATTTCCTGTGCGGATTAATCCCGGCATTGTTGACAAGAATATCCAGCTTCCCGAATTTTTTTATTGTATTGTTTACCATCTTCTCAACGTCACCGGCATCGGATACATCGCATCTTAAAGCGGCTACATTGGGATTTGCAATCCTGTTAATCGCTGCATCAAGCATATCACTGTTTCTTGAGCAGATAACAACCTTTGCTCCCTCAGTTGCAAATATTCTGGCAATCCCTTCACCTATGCCAGTGCTTCCGCCTGTAACTATTGCCACTTTATTTTTTAATCTGTCAGTCATCTTTTTAGCCTCCATAAATTGCTTAACAAAATTGAATAGCAGTAACAAAATTATTGTCTTAATAAATAAACATCAACAGGATCTTCCTTGAAGATAGTGTTCCTGTCATCAGGAAAGACTGCCAGACCGTCGGCTTCAGCCATTGAGGTAAGGATTCCTGAGCCCTGCTTACCGGTGGGTTTGAAATAACACTGGTTATCAACTCTTTCCAGCACCACCCTGATAAAATCAGTAGTGCCCTCTTTATGCTGATAATCCTGAAGGGCTTTTGCTGTAATTTTTCTTTTAAAAAAATTGCTTTCACCCATCATTTTTTTTATTAATGGCCTGACATACATTTCAAAACATACCATAACTGAAACCGGGTTTCCCGGCAGGCCAAAAATAAATTTATCTTTAAACGTTAAAAAAGCAAGAGGTTTTCCTGGCCTTTGGTTTACGCGCCAGAATATAAACTCTGCCCCCGCATCTGCGAGTATTTCCTTTACAAAATCGTAGTCTCCAACTGAAACACCGCCGCTTATCAGCAGTAAATCGCACTCTTCAAGCGCAGAAAATATTTTGTCTCTTATGAGGTTTTTATCATCTTTGGCAATTCCATACATTTTAAAATTCGCACCTGCTTCTGCCGCCTGGGCAGCAAGGCAGTAGCTGTTGCTGTCGCGCACCCTGCCCTCTGATAAATTATCTTTTATTCCCACAAGCTCATCACCTGTGGAAATAATGCCTGCAAGTGGTGGCTTGTTCACATTAATCTCACTTACTCCTATTGAAGCTAAAACCCCTATATCTGCAGGATAAATCTTTTTACCGGCTTTAAGCACCATATCACCCTGTTTAATATCTTCACCCCTGCATCTTATATTTTCCCCCTGGCTGCATTCCCTGAATACAAGTACATCCCGGCCTTCTTTTAAAGCATCTTCTTTCATCACTACGCAGTCACAACCTGAAGGAATTGATGCGCCAGTCATTATGGGTATTGCAAATCCTGATTCCACGCTCATATCGGATACCTTGCCTGCAGGTATATCCTCTTTTATAAGCTTCAATTTGACAGGGTAATTCTTATCGGCTCCTATTATATCAATCGCCCTTACACCAAACCCGTCTATAGCAGAGTTGTCAAATGCCGGTATAAAATCATTTGAAATAACATCTTCAGCAATCACTTTCCCACAGCTTTCAAGTAAAGCAACTTTTATACTTTTTATTTTTACTTCACTTTCAAGCACTTTTGCCTGGGCTTCTTTAACTGAAAGCATTTATTATCTCCATTTTAGAGTAAAAATATTTTTATATTTACCAGTCTTTGACTTTATCGACTCTATCTTCTGATGAGACCTTAGCAAGAAGGGCTTTTATTTTATTTCCATTTATAGCAAAATCCCCATCTATTTCATTAAATGGAACAAGCACAAACTTCCTTTCGATTATACCAGGATGGGGAAGCATGAGCATATCTGATATAATTTCTTCATCGTTAAAATAAAGAAGATCAAGATCAATTATTCTTGGCCCGTATCTGGTCCCGAAGGGCCTTCTTCCCATACTATGCTCAATGGATTTTAGAAGTCCCAGAAATTCAAATGCATTGTAATACCGATAACTTTCTTTTTCCCCCTGCAGTATTTCACCTTTTAAAACAATATTATAAAAGTTGTCCTGCTTTTTTACATACATTGGTTCACTTTCATAAATCGAGGATACTTTTATAATCCTTATAAAACTACTCCTTGAAAGCCTTGCCACAGCATTCCTGAGATTTTCTTCCCTGTCAGCCAGGTTTGAACCAATTGAAAGATAAAATAATTCACTGTTTTTGCCGTGGCTTTCTGCACTCTCTGCCAGTTTATTAACCGAGCAGGCAAATCTTACTCCAACTGATTCAATATCCTCTTTTATGGGTGGAGATGTTTTTTCAACCATTACGCTTGCTTTTAAAACACCGGGAAACAGACTGCAGATTTGACAGGATATTTCTTCACATAAAGTCTCAAGCAAATCGTATTTATTTAGGCTGTTTATCTCTTTTATTAGTCTTATAACCTCGGAATAATTAACCGTGGCGCTTACGTTGTCCTGGTAACTGCTGCCCGCTTTAAAAGTTTTTTTGGCCAGTTTTAATTTCACATTGAAAAGAAATTCCTGGCCATTTTTTTTCTCTTCAATGTTTACGCCATGGTAACCAAAAAGCTTTAAATTTTTTATAATTATTTCAAACATTTGATTTAATACCTGTGCAATTACTTTTTAAAAAATTATATCATAATTACTGCAGTATATTTACATTGTATGATTTATCTTTATTTTTTAAATTCCTTCTTTGTTTCATTAGTTTTAACTCCAGACAGGTTTCCTTATTAATTTTTTTTAAATTAATATTAAATGAGTTCTCGCAGATTTTTTTTATAATTTTTGACATATTTATTTTCCAGCCGGTAAATGAAGGATCATATGTGAGCAAGAAAGCGATAAACCTGCCAAAATCCTGCTCAACAGCTCCAGGGCCGCAGTCTTCAAAATCAACCCTGTATAAAATACCGTTCTTAATTAAAAAATTCCGGAAATTTAAATCTTTAAGAATATATGATTTTTTTGTTATTGAGAAAAGCTGGTTATTAAAACTAAATATATAAGATAGGGCATCGTATAAAAACGGGTACTCTTCTATTAACCCGCCAGCATCGCCCGGGGCCTGGTTTTTTTTATTAAAGGATAATTCCCCTGATGTTATATAATCAAGGAGGTTTGCTTCTCCTAGATACTCTAAAATTAAAAAATCACTACCCCTGTAATGTATTTGCGGTATTTTTAAAAATGCCTTATTTAAGATATTATAAAAATAAACTTCGTTTTTTAATTTCTCGCTTTTATTTTCCCCTGTATATTTTTTAAGGACAAAACACTTTTTACTTCCATCATTAAAGGCAAACTCAGTTTTGTAAACATCATTTTTTTTACTGTATAATTTTTCTATTAATATAATTTCTTTTACTCCTTGTAAGGCAAGGTTTTTCGCTTCTTTTATAATATCAGTTTGGCTGCGTGAAATATAGGGGCCGCGTATTAACGGGATGGCACAATAGGAACATGCATGATTGCATCCTTCTGCAATTTTTAGATAAGCATAATGGGAGGGCGTGGTGATGATGCGTTGTTGGGTGGCAGAAGGTGATACTTGTATTGTTTTAAAAAGTTCAGATA
>JACVJB010000056.1 GCA_015711775.1 Actinomycetota bacterium
CTTATTATAATTATATATTACATTTTTCAGGTTTGTAATTAAAATATAGTTAATAAAAATAAAATACATTTATCATTATCAGCACAAGGGGTAAAAATGACACTAAAAGAAAAAGTCAGATTATACACAACATCTACAGCGATAAAAAGTGTGATAAAGGTGCTTCCAAAAATTTCTGATGACAGGTGGCTTTCCCTTGTTAAAGGCAGGGTCTACAAGCTTAAATCCAGCGGTGAAAGAGATTTTCTTGAAAACCTGCTTGTAAACCTGAAAAAAGCCTCATCCAGGATATCCCCTGAAGTAAGGAAAAAAGTTGTAATGAACCTCATAAATAATGCAATGATTCAGGGGCAGCCAAAAAGGAAAGCATTTTTAGAAAAATATGGCATTACGCCGCCTAATCATCTTGTTATGAGCCCGACAATGAAATGTAATCTTAAATGTTACGGGTGTTATGCATGGCAGTATCCAAAGAAAGATGACCTTCCGTATGATGTATGCAACAGGATAATAGATGAAGCTAACGATATAGGCCTGTACTTCTTTGTAATAACCGGTGGAGAGCCTTTTGCATGGGAAAATTTATATGATTTTCTTGAAAGGCACAATGATTCGTTTTTCCAGATATATACAAACGGCACAATGATAACAGATGAGGTTGCAAAGAAGCTAGCAAAGCTTGGTAATGCAGTCCCCTGTATCAGCGTTGAAGGATTCGAAAAAGAAACTGCAGTAAGACGCGGAAGCGAAACATGGGGAAAAATAATGTCAGCCATGGATGCCCTGAGGGAAAATGGAGTGCTGTTCGGATTTTCCGTTACAGCCACAAGACCAAACAATGAACTTGTTGTAAGTGATGAGTTTGTTGACTTTTTTGTGGAAAAAGGGTGCTTTATCGGATGGTATTTCAATTATATTCCAATAGGCAAGGATCCTGATATGGAATTAATGCCCACGCCGGAGCAGCGTGATTTCAGGCGAAAGAGGATTCTTGAGATAAGAAAAACAAAAGACATTATAGTTGCGGATTTCTGGAACGACGGAAATCTCGTAAACGGATGCATGGCAGGAGGCAAGAACTATCTTCACGTAAATGTTAACGGAGATGTTGAACCATGCGTCTTTGTACATTTTGCTGCTGATAATATAAAGGAGAAAAGCCTGGCAGAAGTGCTTACAAGCCCGTTCTTCATGGCGTTCAGGAAGCGGCAGCCATATACTGAAAACCATTTAAGGCCCTGTACAATAATAGACAATCCGCAAGTGCTGCGGGATATTGTGGCCGAGACAGGTGCGTATTCCACTCATGAAGGGGCCGAAACAATTGTAACTGATCTTGCAAAACAGCTTGATGCATATTCCTGCGCTTACGCTAAAATAGCAGACAAGGTATGGGAAGAGCAGTATGTTCCAAATGAAGAAAAACAGGAGGCAGTATAGGCTTTAAGAGAAAAATATTGCCAAAAACTTTAAAATATATATAATTACAAAAGTTTTTAAGAATTAAGCCCTAAAAATTTATTTAAGCCATAAATTGAAAAGGGTAAAAAATTTAATATCTGAAGAAGAAATAGGAATCATTTATTTCTCACCAGATGGCGGTTTATCCGGTTATCCGGAACATATTGAGGTAAAAAAACCTTTGGCAAAATCAGCCAATACCTGCCAATCTGGTAAATTGAAATTAATAGGTGGATGGTTTCTGCCTATTTTTTTTATAGAGGATATTTTAAAAATATAAGGGAGGTGCTGGTTAACTATCAAAAATATCAGAGTCAATGAGCAAATCAGGATACCAAAGGTAAGGGTTATCGATGATGACGGGGCGCAGATCGGTATAATACCTGTGGAGGATGCCCTTAAAATTGCATATGAAAAGGAGCTTGATCTTGTTGAAGTTGCTCCAAATGCAAGTCCTCCGGTATGCAAGATAATGGATTTCGGTAAGTACAAATATCAGGTGGAAGTGTCTGCAAAGGAAAAAAAGAAAAAGCAGACACAGATTGTTATAAAAGAAATAAAGTTAAGGCCCAAAATAGATAAAAATGATCTGGACATAAAGAAGCGGAAAATTGAGAAGTTTCTCGAAAAAGGCTATAAAGTTAAAGTTACGATGTCTTTTAAAGGCAGGGAGATAGTTCACTCGGAGCTGGGTATGAATATAATGACCGGGATACTCGATTATCTTGGAGATAAATGCATTGTTGAGCAGAGGCCCAAACTTGAAGGTTACAGTATTGTAATGATACTGGAAGCAGCCTAATTTATTTTGTTTTAAGGTAAAAATTGTATAAAAAAAAGAAGCTTATCCGGTTTGTATTTAAAGACCGGTTCAGGTGAAGAAGGGAAGGTGCAGGTTATGCCGAAAATAAAAACTCACAGAGGTGCGGCAAAAAGGTTTAAATTAACAGGTACAGGAAAGATTATGCGGGTAAAAGCTTATAAAAGCCATATACTGACTAAGAAAAATGCCAAAAGGAAGAGGACCCTTGGCCATGAAACAGAAATATCAGCAGCTGACTATCCACATATCAGGAGAATGTTAGGAAAATAGAAAGAAGGTGTGATAAGAGATGACCCGTATAAAACGAGGAGTTATAAAAAGAAAGAAACACAGCGCGGTTTTAAAAGCAACAAAAGGCTACTCGGGCGCAAGAAGCAGGAATTACAGGCTTGCAAAACAGGAACTTTTAAAGTCTTTAAGCTATGCCTATATAGACAGGAAAAATAAAAAACGTACTTTCAGAAGCCTTTGGATAATAAGGATAAACGCAGCGGCAAGGTCCAACGGAATATCATATAATGAACTGATAAATGGGCTTAAGCTTGCAAAAGTTGATATTAACAGGAAAATGCTCTCAGAAATAGCGTTAAATGATCCGGCTGCATTTGCAGAACTTGCAGAACTTGCAAAAAAACAGGTAAGCGCATAAAAATGAATACTGCAGATTCAAGTGAAATAATAAAAAAACTTGCTGAAGAAAAAGGAAGCTTTAACCGGGACATACAGAAAGTTTCCAGCGCTGAAGAAGTTTATAAACTGAAGGTCAGGTATATTGGGGCAAAAAGTTTTATTATATCGACACTTGGCAGTGTCGGAAACTTGCCCGCGCAATTAAGGCCGGCGGTTGGAAGGGAAACAAATACAGTAAAAAAAGAAATAGAGGCTGTACTTAACCAGAAGGAAAAATATTTTAAAAGCCTGGAATTTGACCATGGTTTAAGAAAAGAAAAAATAGACTTAAGTCTTCCAGGAAAAAATATGGCTGCAGGTAAAAAGCATATAATATCTGCAGTTATTGAAGAGATTGAGGAAATTTTTGTTGGAATGGGTTTTGAAATTGCAGAAGGCCCAGAGGTTGAAACGGATTATTATAATTTTGAAGCATTAAATACGCCGGCAGATCATCCTGCAAGATCACTGCATGATACATTTTTTATCACAGAAAATACCCTGCTGCGAACCCATACTTCTCCTGTCCAGATAAGGTATATGGAAAAAAATAAACCACCCATATATATTATTGCTCCCGGTAAAGTTTACAGGAAAGATTATGACATATCCCATACCCCGATGTTTACACAGATAGAAGGCCTTGTTGTGGATCGGGGAATAAACTTTGGCAATCTTAAGTGGGTGCTTGAAAAATTTATACGCGAAATTTTCGGCAAAGAGCGAAAAGTGAGGTTCAGGCCACATTATTTTCCTTTTACAGAACCAAGCGCGGAGGTTGACGTATCATGCGACATATGCTCAGGCAGCGGGTGCAGGACATGCGGCGGTTCAGGGTGGCTTGAAATACTTGGCGCAGGAATGGTTGATCCTAATTTATACAGGTATGTAAATTATGACCCGGAAGAAGTAGCGGGTTTTGCATTTGGCATGGGAATTGAACGAATATGCATGCTTAAATACGGCATAAACGATATAAGACTTTTTTATGAAAATGACTTAAGATTTATTGACCAGTTTTAATATTGTTTGCGTTTTAAATATAAGAGGTGTTTTTTAATTGAAAGTAACTCTTAACTGGCTGAAAGAATTTCTTGATTTAGGCAACCGCGGTATAAATCCTGAGGAAATCGCTGGCCTGCTGACAATGAGCGGTACTGAGGTCAAGAAAATTGAGCATACCGGCAAGAAGTTTCAAAATATAGTAGTCGGAAAAATAGTTGATTTTAAACAGCATCCCAATGCAGATAAGCTTTCTGTCTGCCAGGTTGACAGCGGGGCTGGATTGCTGAATATAGTATGCGGAGCAAATAATTTTTCAAAAAATGATAAAGTTGCGCTTGCGCTTGAAGGCGCAATTACTTCACAGGGGCAAAAAATCGGCAGGAGCAAGCTCAGGGGAGAGGTTTCTGAGGGCATGATGTGCTCAGAATATGAACTGGGGCTAACAGATGAGTCAGAAGGCATAATGATTTTAAGCAGCGCCTGCACTGTTGGACAGAGCCTTGCTTCAGCCCTTGGTATTGACGATGTTGTATTTGAGCTTGAGATAACTCCCAACAGGCCCGACTGCCTGAACGTTGCAGGCATTGCAAGGGAAATAAGCGTACTTGCAGATATACCCTTAAAAGAATGGGAGTATGATTTAAGTGCAGGGCTCAATACTGATAAGGACTTTGAAATAGAGATAAAAGACTATTCTTTATGCCAGCGCTACTGCGCAAAAATATTTAATAATATTCCTAAAACGGAAAGCCCTGACTGGCTGAAAAACAGGCTTATAATGTGTGACTACAGGCCTGTTGACCTGATTGTGGATCTTACAAATTATGTTATGCATGAAGTGGGCCAGCCCCTGCATGCATTTGATGCTGATCTTCTTTATTCAAAAAAAATCATTGTAAGATCCGCAAAAACAGGAGAACAGATAAGAAGCATAGATGATAATATAAGAAACCTCAAAGATGATATGCTGGTAATTGCCGATGAGAAAAAGCCTGTTGCAATTGCCGGGATTATGGGCGGAAAGGACACAGAAATTAGTCCGTCAACCACAAATGTTTTACTTGAGTCGGCTAATTTTTATGGCCCGTCCATAATGCGCACATCTTCATCGCTGAGTCTTCGCTCTGAAGCTTCAAACAGGTTTGAAAAAAAACTTGACCCTGAGCTTACACTGATAGCGTTAAGAAGATTTGATGAGCTGCTCGCAGAAATTACCGGCAAAAAATTTACCGGCAGTATTTATGATAATTACAAAAAGACAGTAAGGACAAGAACTATTGACTTAAGGTCTCAAAAGGTTAAAAGCGTACTTGGCGCAGAAATAGAAACGCCACAAATAACCCGCATACTTACCGGGCTGGGCATAAAAACAAAAATAAAATCAGAAGAATTTGCTGAAAATTTAAAAAGAGACGTCATTGCCGCCGAAGTACCATCCTTCAGGTTTGAGGACCTTGAAAGAGAAATTGATCTCATAGAGGAAATTGCAAGGATTTACGGTTTTGAAAATTTTAATTCATCTGCCCCGGCTGCATTTTTAAGAGGCGGAAAATATTCTTTTGTTCAAAAAACTTTAAGGCTGTTAAAACAATTATTGTGCGACAACGGTTTTTATGAAGTTATAAATTACTCATTTACAGGAGCACAGTGGCTCCAAAAGGTAAAAGTCAACGACGAAGACAGATACAGTGCCGCTGTTAAAATAATAAATCCCATAAATGAGGACTTTGAATACTTAAGGACGTCGCCGCTGCCGCTTATGATAAAAAATGTTATAAACAACGTTAATCATGACGTTAAAAATATAAGGATATTTGAGATTACAAAAGTATACAGATGCGCAGAAGATAAAAAACTTCCGGAAGAAAAAACAGTGCTTGGCGTTTTACTTTCCGGAAAATCCTGCCTTAAGTCCTGGAATGAAAATGAAAAAGCATTTGATTTTTACGACTTAAAAGGTGTACTTGAGCTTCTGTACGGTTATTTTTACGGCAGCGCTTCAGCATTTGAAATTTCAGGCAGGGAGTATAAGTTTTTTCACCCTGCAGTAAGCGCAGAAATTTTTGCAGAAAAAATCCCGGTAGGGATAATTGGTAAAATTCACCCCAGTATTATTGAAGATCTCGATATTAAACAGGATATTTTTTACCTGGAGCTTGATCTTGATGTCTTTATAAAAAATACAGAAAGACAGTTAAAGTTTAAACCCATTCCCCAGTTTCCCTCCATTGCAATAGATATTGCGATTGTTGTAGATAAAGATATAAAAAATTCAGAAATAGTCCAGGAAATAGAAAAGACCGGAACAGGCATGTTAAAAGAAGTGAGACTATTTGATATATATGAGGGCAGACAGGTAGAGGAAGGAAAAAAAAGCATGGCTTACTCGCTCACTTTCCGCGATGAATCAAGAACATTAAAAGACACAGAAGTTGATATTATAGTCAAAAGAACGGTACAAAATCTGAGCAGGAAATTTGGTGCCACACTT
>JACVJB010000057.1 GCA_015711775.1 Actinomycetota bacterium
TACTCAGAAAAGCGCATAATTTAAGACCTGACGATAAAAATGACTTCACTGTACAGAACCAGACGCAGCTTGTGGATATTCTTGGAACTATTACAAATATTTTTACCATAACCATTTCAAGCATTGCAGGCATTGCCCTGCTTGTCGGGGGTATTGGTATAATGAATATAATGCTTGTATCAGTTACTGAAAGAACAAGAGAAATAGGAATACGGAAAGCTGTGGGCGCAAAAAACAGAGACATTCTGCTGCAGTTTTTAACCGAAAGTGTCGTGCTGAGCATTACAGGCGGAATAATGGGGATTATATTTGCTGTAACTGTATCGGTAATATTAAATAAATTTACAATACTTTCTACAAGTATTACATCTTTTCCAATAATACTTGCTCTTTCATTTTCAACAGTGGTCGGCCTTTTCTTTGGCATTTACCCTGCAATGCGCGCATCAAGGCTCAACCCCATTGAAGCATTAAGATATGAATAAATCAGTTTTTTGCAATTAATTAAAAAGCCTTATATTTATAGTTACAGGCATAAAAAACGGCCCGCATAATGGACCGTTTTTTATTTAAAAATCCCACATTCTTTCCGGTTCGTTTTAAGCCTTTTATCTTAAAAACTTTTAAAGCCGGTAAGTTTTTGAAATTAAGTTTATTTTTCCTGCTGCGTCTGGGAAGCTTTTTTTGCCCTTTTTCTGTTTCTTGCCCTTATGCTCTGCCATATAATTATGACAATTATACCGGCAATTACAAGAAGCGGGCTTGCAGCTATAAGTGCCATTGTCATAACTTTTAAAGCTGTAAGCGCCCCTCTGGCGCCTCTTTTTACAGCGCCTATAAATCCTCCCTCAGAAGGATCAATTACAGAAACAGGCTCTGAAATATATACTTCAACGGTTGAATAAGCAATGAGATTATCCAGGTAATTCTGCCTTCCCTTTATTACCTCTATCTGGCCCTCTACGTTTGAAAGCTCTCTCTGTACCTCAATGCTGTCTTTAACAGTCACTGACTGATCCATAAGCTGCAGAAGCCTTTTCTGCTGCGAAGCAAGATTTGTAAGCCTGCTCTGATTATCAACATATTCCTGTGTGACATCCTGAACATATACATTTAAATTTTTTACTTTTCCCAGTTCTTTAATTTTATTTACAACTGTGTCAAAATGCTGCTTGTCTATCCTGAGAATAACTGATCCGCTTGTCATGTTGCCCTCAGAATCAGAATATGACTGGGAATTGCTTACATAACCGTTGTATTTTTCTGCAAGCGTTGAAACTTCAAAAAATATCTGCTGAAACTTACCCTTGTCAACTTCAATTTCCATGTAACCGTTTTTAATAAGTTTTGTATCAATAATCTGTGAAGTTGTAGCGTCTGAGCTTCCAGCTTCAGTGTAAAGCTCAGTTGAGCCGTCATCTGCTACCGTTGTTTCAGAGGCAAACTCTTCTTCAGTAAAGACTTCAGCTTCGCCATAATCCGCTTTATATGATCTGTTTTGCTCATATACAGGAGTAATGCCTTCTGACTTTTCCTCAAAACCTGCTGCAGATTTTACTGCCGAACATCCCGACAGCACAAAAATTAATGCAACAAAAATAGACACTGCGCCAACTGTAAATTTAATAAATCTGTTTTGCATTTTTCACCTCTTCTTTATTTAAAATATTATACATTATAATCAGTTAAAAGATCCGTAAATAACAAGCGTAAAGCTTTTTTCATCATTTTCAAGAGCCACTTCTTCAGTTCTTTTGGCGCCATATTCATAATTTTCAAAAAGCATCCTCACAGTTCTTATGGCTGAACTGTTTGCATCATTTAGAACCGCATCTATATTGCCATTAAAAAAATAATCCTTTTTATTATGCATAAAATTAAAAAGAATAGATTTCTCAAAGGGGCTGGCGCCTGATTTTGTTTTAGATTCTTTTATGCTGTAATCAATTTTTATATCTTCATAATCAATTAAACCCAATTCACCGGTATCAGAAATATTATGCAAGCCCTTATATAAAATTGGGGCCTCATTACTGCCTTGAGCAGGCTCGCCGCCTTCCTGCATTTTTTCAAGGAGCATGCCGTCATCTTCATCAACAACGCTTTCCTGTCTAAGCTGCGATTGCCCTGGTTGTTGTTTTAGCAATACTGAATCTTCCTGCCCTGCGGCAATTTCGTTTCCATCTGTTTTTTCTTTCGTGGGATCAAGCGCTGTCTCTGTTAAAACACTGTCCTGCAGCACAACCGTCACTGGTTTATCGCCTGATCTTAAAATATGAATGCCAAAATAGGCGCCGAAAACAACCACTGCGACTATGGCAAAACCTGCCGCAACCCTGTAAACTATGCGGTATATATCAAATTTTTCTGCAGCCCTTTTATTCTCTTTTTCAGCAGTAACAATGATGCTGTCTCCAATTTCATAAGTTCCGGCAGTTATTTCCTGTTTTAAAAACTGGCCGTCACATGTTACTGCAATGCAGTAATTTTTATGTATTTCAACTACTGAAGCACTTTTTTCATTCATATATTTTTCCTGCCTTTACAGGAAATATCGAGGAAACTAAATTTATTTATAATCGCAATTACCATTGCTATTATATATATTCGGCCCCTTTCAATTTTTTTCCGGTGTAGAGGAATTATTTTTTCCAGCTCTTTTATCGGCAGCCTTTTACTTCTTTCAAGATCGTTTAAAAGGCGCGGATTGTCCGCTATAAGCTTTGCCGTCTTTATATACTCATTCCTGAGGCTTTCCTGTCTGGGGGATACTTTAACAAGATCTGTAAAACTTATTCCCCATTCTTTTAAAGCTTTGGTATATTCTATGATTTCAAATTTCCGGTCTTCAGTCTCATCATCAAAAGCATACTGCTGGACGGCTTTTTTATTCAGTAAATCAATTGAGGGGCTGTCGCAGTCTTCATCAGTGTTTAAAGATATAGTTTTAAATTTTGACTGCTTCCTGAAATAGTCAATTAGCCTGTTTGTAATTACAAGCCTTGCAAAACTTAAAAATTTTCCCTTATTTCTGTCGTAGGCATGTATTGCTTCATTAAAAGCAATAAGTCCTATTGAAAGCTCGTCATCAGCTCCGTATTCAAGGTAACGCCCGAGACGTTTCTGTATAACGCTTGCAATAAAAGGCTTAAAATCAGATATAAGGAGTTCAACTTTATCCCTGCTTTTCTGTGCAAGAATCACTGTATCTTCAAGAGTTTTAGATTCCGGATAAATCAATTACCAACCTCCGCTTGAACCGCCCCCGCCTGACGAACCGCCGCCAAATCCGCCAAAACTGCTTCCGCCGCCTGACGAACCGCCGCCAAATCCGCCTGCAAAACCTCCTCCGGAACTTCGGGTCTTTTTAGGTATAGTAGTGGTTTTCTGGTCATGAAAACCGCATGGCATACCATCCGGATAAATATAGGTGCAGTTTCTTTCAACAAGCATCTTCCCGCTTGTTGTATAGGTGGCCTGCTGTATTACAGTATTTTTTATTTTTAACTTTATCTTCTTGCACTTAGGGCATTTTCTTTTGAAGATTGAAACAATGGCAGATACTGCAACTATAATGAAAAAAACGGGAAAACAGCACCAGAGGCCCGGGTTTGAAGACAAATTATTAAAAAACTTTGAGCCGGAAGAGGCGGTATTTACGCTGCCGGCTGTTTCAATTACATTGCTGTAGCCATATTCTTCATAAACCTTGCCGGCAATTGCCGCAACGCCTTCATAAACGCCTTCGCCAAACCTGCCTGAAGAAAGCCTTGGAGATATTATATTATCAACAATGTCTCTTGCCTCAAGGTCTGTTATTGCGCCTTCAAGGCCATATCCCACTTCAATGCGAAGCGGTCTTTTGCCAACTTCACCCTCAGGAGATATTAGCAGCAAAACACCGTTATCTTTATCTTTTTGCCCAATGCCCCAATTTTCAAATAGTTTAACAGAGTATTCCTCCTGCGTGAGCCCCTGAAGCGTCGGGACAATTGCAACCGCAATTTGGGCGCCGGTAACTTGTTCCAGGCTGTAACATAAATCCTCTATTTTACTTTTCCAGCTGCTGTCAAGCAGTCCGGTATAATCATTGACATATGACGAATATTCGGGAAACACAACTTCTGCCGCTACAGGTAAAAGAAAACAAAAGAAACAAAAGAATGCCGCAGTTATAAAAACTGCTGAGCGCGGCGCAAAATACAAAAAATGTTTTTTTAACCTGTTTTTTAAATTTGAAGTATGCATTTTATTTTACTCAAGGCTTAAGTCAATTTCCGGAGCCGTTTCTGCTCCTGGCTCAGCCTGGAAAAATTCCCTCGGCGCAAACCCGAATAAGCCGGCAATAAAATTATTGGGGAAAAGCCTTATGTATGTGTTGTAACTCTGTACGGCTTCGTTATATCGCATTCTCTCAACAGCAATACGGTTTTCAGTGCCCTCCAGTTGCGACATAAGATCCCTTACTACTTCACTTGCCTTAAGTTCAGGGGTGTCTTCAACAACAACTTTAATATCCCTTATAAAAGAATTTATATCAGTATTTACCTTTTCAAGTTCACCCGGGTTCTGCGCGCCATTTATGCCAGCTCTTGCCTGGGCAATTGCTTCAAAAATATCCTTTTCAAGCTGCATATACCCTTTTGCCGCTTCAGCAAGATTCGGCACCAGGTCAAGCCTGCGCTGATAAACATTCTGCACCTGCGCCCATGCGTTATCAACAGCAATTTCCCTGGTAACCATGGTATTTCTTCCACCGAAAATAACTGAAACAGAAATTATTATTAAAATAAGTATGATTACTACTGCAATTACACCAACTATACAGCCTGGTGAAAATCTTCTGATGCCGGCAGGCCGGTTTGCGTCTGGCGGTATTTGATTATTAACTGTCAACTTGAATTCCTCCTTCAAAAAATACTAAAAACAATTTATTGCAACTTTAAACCTTTATTTATTCAGGATTTTTTGCACACTTTTACAACTGCCGGCCTTATCAGGAAATCATTAATTTTATAACCTTTCCTCAGCACTTCAAGAACCGTCCCTTCCGTAGATTTCTCGTCTTCTGCAGTAACTGCAACTTCACATTCGTGCGGATTAAATTCCTTTCCATGAGGATTTATTATCTCAACTCCCTCTTTTTCAAGAGTTTCCATCAGTTTGCCATGTATCATTTTAACACCTTTGAGAAAATCATTCTGACCGCCCTTAAGGTTCTCGCCCATGGTAATTGCCTGCTCAAAGCTGTCAATTACAGGCAGCAATTTTTCAATTAAATCCTTATTTGCCCGCTGAATTGTCTGGCCCTGTTCCCTTAAAGCTCTCTTCCTGAAATTATCATAATCCGCATGAAGCCTTTTTATCCTGTCAAGATAGTCTTCTTCCAGTTTTTTATAGCGGGCAAGTTCCTCCCGCAGAAGTTCAATTTCGCTTTTAAACTCTTCTATCTCCCTGTCTGTATCATTCGCTATACTATGCTTTTTCAGGGTTTTTTTCTTTGCTCTAAGCATTTCTTCTGTTATTTCATCCCCATTTCCGGGTTTATATTTATTTTCCTTATTTTCCATTTGCGCTACCTTCCTTTGTTTAGTTTCAATCAGGGTCCTTCATCATGGAAGATTAATGTATTATAATATATTAAAAATTATTTCTAAATAAAAGTTTTATCAAAAACAATCTTCCATTTTTCATTTTCCTCAAAAAGATATATGTACTTTTTATATTTTCCCTCTTTACCGTTTGAATATATAATTTTAAAATCCAGGACAACTTTGCTCATTTTATCCTCATAACCAATATAAACTATTTTCATAATTTCAATGCTTTCCACTGTCGATAGTATTTCGGACATTTCCCTGATAAATTTTTCCCTGCTTATTTTCCTCTTATCGCTTTCAAGCAGGAAATTTGAATAGATGTAATCAGCATCCTTGCCTTCCATGGCATAAATAAAGTCAATAACAGCCTTTTCGGGCGCAGTTTTAAAAAAATATGATATATCCATTTTGTTGTCATACTGCCTGCAGCCAGTAAAAGAAAACAGCAATAAAAAACAGAGAACAGCTATACATATAACTGAAAATATTTTGAAGCTGCCTGCAAAAACTTTTTTTATAGCATTAAAGGTGTTGCGATTTTTGGCGGAGGCTGTCCCGGAAATTCTTGTGCCGGAAAGAAGGCGGGCCTTGAATCTGTAAAGAGCCCTTGCCTGCCTGTCTCCGGTAAAAGCATGCCTGGCCATATCTGTAACGCATATTTCCGGGCTGCATTTGCTTTCATCGTCATTCAAGTTTGCGCTGCAACGGCTTTCCTCTTCAATACATGCCTTTATAACTTCAACCGCGCTTTGAGATATTGCATTGAAGTCATACCCTCCCTCAAGTACAATTCCGACATTACACGGGTTTTTCCCTTTTGATCTCAGCCTGCATGTACCGCTTAAAAA
>JACVJB010000058.1 GCA_015711775.1 Actinomycetota bacterium
CAGAACTTATAATTAATTCCCCTTACGTTGTCCCGGAAAGCGAGAGCGCGGCACTGGAGGCTGGCACAGAGCAGGTCCATAAGAAAGAGCCGCTTGAGAATACTGTTAAGACAATAGTTGCAGAGGAAGCTGAAACCGAAGAGACAACTGCTGAAAGCGCTGAAGCTTTTGAATTAAGCGAAATACAGAAAAAAATAATTCTTCACCTCATGGCTCTTCTTGAAGAAGATATTGAATACGGATATAAAGTATACCCTGAAACGGGGTATCCATCTGAAAATATATGGATCTCAACAGATGTAATATCCATGGTTTTAAAAGATGCCGGCTATGACCTTATGGAACTTATTTATGAAGATATGTTAAACCATAAGGAGGATTACCCCCTGGACATAAAAAACAGGAAGGAACCCATCAAACATATAGATTTCAGGGATGTTTTTTTCCAGGAAAAATTTTTTAAAAGAAATGCGCTGCAGCTTGAGCTGGACTTTAATCTTGACAATAAGGATATACAGTGGCAGCCTGGCGACATAGTATATTTTCAGTTTGATCCGGATAATCCTTACCAGGACCTTGGCGGCTTTCTTTCATCAAGAACAAATGAACGGGGAGTTCCGCTTGTAATAATGATCTCAAAGGAGTTTGGAAAAGTAAGCGAAATTGACAAACTGCTTGAGTATACCATAGTAGGGCATTTCAGGTTTCCCAATCCTTATGAAGAAGACTAAATATACAGGCATGTCCATTTTTAGTCAAAAAACCTGAAGGGGCTGAAGTTTGTATTTGTGTCATAATGATCAGTTTTCTCACGACTTTTAAGAAATTTTACCACCTGGTAAGTCGCTGGAGTCAGTACTATTTCAAAACCAACTTTGAAAATATAGTTTGAAATTATTATAAGAAATACAAGGTTAAAGTTGTACAGGCCCGCAAATGCAACAATCACAAATAATGCCGTATCAAGTGCCTGGCCCACTATGGTTGAGCTTATTGTCCTTGTCCAGAGGTATTTTCCCCCTGTAAGTATTTTCATTTTCGCAAGAATGAATGAATTTGAAAACTCGCCGGCAAAATACGCAATAAGGGAGGCGGCGACTATCCTGGGCGTCTGTCCCAGTATTTTCATATAAGCATCCTGCAGCTCCCAGCCTGCAGCCGGTTTTATAAGGCCAATGATCCCAAGAGTGGCAGACATTAGAACTGCAGACATAAATCCTGTCCATATTACTTTTCTTCCCGTTTTATATCCGTAAACTTCAGTTAATATGTCCCCAAATATATACGATAGCGGAAACAGTATTGTGCCGCCGTCAAAAGTGAATTTCCATATCTGCACTATTTTTGTCGAGGCAATATTTGATATAAGAAGCACAGCCACAAAAAGACCGGTTATAAGGCTTATATATCTGTAGCCCTGCCTTCCCGGCGCGTTTTGCAAATTTTCATTTCCTTTTGCCTGCACAAAAACCCCTGTTTTTGCAACTTATCTTTTTAATAGAATTTATATTTAGTATAATGATACTATAAACATAGAAAATATTTTTATTATTATATATATTTTAAATAATTTTTTCAGGAGGGTTAAAACATGGACAGTGAGAAAAAGACTGATAAAAAAATAATTTATTATGTGCTGGGCGGAGCTGCGGCAGGAGCGGTCGCAGGATACATCGTCAATAAAGTCGGTTTTAAAAACATTGTAAATGTTCTTAAAACAAAAAAAATTATTCCTGAAAATTTGATAAAAACAATATCTGAATTTACAAGCAATAAATCAGACGATAACTTTGACCTTGATGACTGAAGCTCAATGCAACAGTAAAAACTTTTTTTACTCAAAACAGTTTAACATATTTAAATAATAGAACCGCGCTCTTAATTCCTGCTTTAGCGGAAGTTAAGGCTTTATAATTTCTTTTTGTTTCGGCTTTTTGCGCATGACAAGAAAATAGTATATTATTGCCCCGATTCCGCCCGCAAGGACAATTATTAGTATCCACATCAGCTTTGAATTAGGGTTTGCATCAGGAAAATCCGCATTTTCCCTTTTTGCGCAGTCAACAAGCATAATTATCCACACCACAAAAAAGAATACTCCTGCAAGCCAGGATACTGCAATAATGCAGATATAAAGGCCGGCAAATCCGGCAATTGCAGTCACGCCTGCAGCTGATGCTGTTTCTTCACTGCATGCGGAAAGAGAAATTAAAATCAGTATCAATATTACGCCTGCCAATAATGGCAAAAATTCCAGCCGGTTTTTTAGTTTTAATTTTTCAGTTTTCATTTTAATAATTATTCCTTTCAATTTGTTCAAGGTATAAAACGGAATGAAAAAGGGAACCGTTCTCTTGAACTTTTTGATTTTCTGAAAGCCTGTTTTAGTTATAACATTAAAATAAAGGCTTTACAGTTTTATTTTATACTAACAGATTCAGGCAATGATATCCATAAATACGGCATGATTTGATTTAATTTTTATTCTTATTCATTAAGCTTTTTTAAAAGCCATGCCATATTTTCGCCAAGCGTTTTTAAAGTGCCCACACCTTCTTCATCAGTTAAAATTTCTCCGGGTTCTCTTCCGATTGCAAAATTCCAGTATGTGGAATAAGGAACAATTGCCTCTCCCAGCGCATAAAAATTGGTAATCTGCGCAAGCGTTTCATTTGCGCCATGACGCCTGACCACTGCAACAGGCGCGCAGACCTTTCTTTTAATGAGATTGCCTCCGCCACCCCTTGAGCAGTAGCCTGCCCGGTCTATAAATGCTTTCACTTCAGGGGTTATTGAACCGAAATAAACAGGGGAACCTATAATAAGGCCCTGCGCAGTATAAATTTTTTCAAGGTACTCGTTTAAAATATCCTCCCTGTCATTTTTATATCCGTGGCAGTATCCGTCTTTTTCTTTCCTGCACCTCAAGCATACCTTACATGGGTTATATATTTTTCCTCCAACCTGCAGGCGCTCAGTCTCGATACCATTTTCCTGCAGTTTGCTGCATACGATATCAAGAGCAATGGAAGTATTTCCTTTGGCTTTAGGGCTTCCGTTTAAAGCAATTACCTTCATAAAAATTCTCCTTCTTAAAGAATACTATATTTAATTTATTTTAATGTCCTTATTTCTTACCGGTTTATGACTTTTTAATCCTAATGTATGTATACCCTTGGTATCCTGTCTTTAAGCATGCAAAGTATTTCATAATTTATCGTGCCTATAAGCGATGCCAGGTAATCAGCGCTTATTTCCCTGAAAGTTGAATTACCTATAAGCATAACTTCAGTTCCTTCTGAAATACCGCTTCTGTCCGGAATATCAGTTACATCAAGCATCAGCTGATCCATTGTTACATTTCCTGCAACAGGCGCAATTGCGCCGTTTACAAGCACTCCCGCTTTATTTGAAAGCAGCCTTGAATAACCGTCAGCGTAACCTATCGGTACAGTGGCAATTAAAGAATTGCGTTTAGTCTTAAAAGTTGCGCCATAGCTAATGCTCTCACCTTCAGGCACTTCTTTTACAAAAGATATTTTTGATTTAAGGCTGAGCACCGGCTTAAGCCTTTTAAGCACGCCGACAATATCATCCTTAAGAATCCCGTGGCTTTCCGGAGCAAAAGGGCTGAGACCATACAGCGCAATGCCAAGCCTTGCCATATCGAAATGATATTTGCTGTCTCTTAAAAAGGCGGCGCTGTTTGCGCAATGCACAATTTTAAACCTGATATTTCTGTTTTCAAGGCTTTTTAAAACATCCGTAAATCTTTCATACTGCATATTTGTATAACCCTGGCTGGCGTCGCCTGCACAGGAAAAATGCGTAAAAATACCGTCTGCTCTTATTCCTTTAAGCTCTTTTATCGCTGTAATCGTCTGGACCGCATCCCTGTAATTTATCCCGACCCTGTTCATGCCTGTGTCCACTTTTAAATGTACAGCCAACTTTTTACCAAAACTGACGCCCTTGCGAGAAACTGCTTCTGCTTTGGCAAAAGAAT
Source organism: Actinomycetota bacterium (assembly GCA_015711775.1). GTDB lineage: Bacteria > Actinomycetota > Humimicrobiia > Humimicrobiales > Humimicrobiaceae > VGAZ01. The sequence continues at coordinate 4,007 of JACVJB010000058.1, forward strand.
TAAGGCAGAGTATGAAATCATACTTGATAGCATCAGCGACAATTTCCATTGGCGGCTCGCCAAGTATGTATAAGGGCACTTTAATGCCTGCTTTTCTTAAACGTATACCGTCTTCTGCAAGAGCCACGCCAAGAGCATTTACTTTATTCTTTACAAGGTGCCTGGATACTTCAATAATTCCATGCCCGTACGCATTTGATTTTACAACAGCCATTATTTTTGCGGCAGGGGTTTTAAGACAGGATTTCAATACTGCAACATTGTTTGAAAGATAAGAAAGGTTTATATCAATTCTTGTAAATCTCTTATTGCGGGGATTTGCTTTTATCATATTTTAATGTCAATTATTTTTTTAGTGTCATTGATTTTACAATGTCAGCTCTTGTTACAATACCTGTAAGCCTGCCGTCGCTGTCTATTACAGGCAACCTGTTTATTTTCTTTTGCAGCATTATCTGCGCAGCATCGCTTACAGGTGTTTGGGTTGTTATTGTAACAACTTTTTTTGTCATTATATCTTCAACTTTTGTAGCAAGGTGCTTTTTAAGGTTTTCTCTGAATTTTGTAAAACTTTCAAGATATATTATTGCATCAAGCAGCTTAAAATAACGGGGGAAATGCAGGTCCGTGTCCCTTACTATGATATCAGCCTCAGTAACAATTCCAATAAGTTCTCCGTTGCTGTCTGTTACAGGCATTCCGCTGACTTTGTTTTTTAAAAGTGCTTCAGAAAGTTCTTCAATTGAAGCGTCGCTCCCAATTGTTATAACTTTTTCCGTCATAATATCTTTTGCAGTTAATTCTGTCATAAAAACTCCTGTTTTAATTTCTCAATTTCAATAAATACTTCTTTTATTCCATCAAGCAAATCAGTTGCAATCTGGCTGGTTCTTGAGGTTTTGCCTGACATTATATCAGAAGCCATACCATGTATAAATACTGCAGAAACTGCAGCTTCAAAAAGGCTCATTTTCCTGCAGAGAAACGAACCGGTAATTCCGGTAAGTATATCCCCCGTACCTGCAGTTGCAAGGGCCCAGCTTCCTGTCGGGTTTATAAAAGTTATTCCGCCTGCAGATGTTATGAGTGTAGCAGCGCCTTTTAAAACCGACACAACTCCATATTTTTGAGCCACATGCTGATTGTGTTTCATCCTGTCATGCAGCGGTATTTTTTCAATGCCAAGAATAGCGGCAAGCTCTCCGGGATGAGGAGTTATTACAACATGGGAAAAATCAGGGCTTTTGCCTGTTTCAATTTCCTTGGGCCCGTAAAGCGCCCGCAGGCCGTCTGCATCAAGTACTGTGGGTTTTTTAATATTTTTTAGTATTTCCCTTACAAGGCATACTGTGCTCGGGTTTCCTGAAAGCCCCGGGCCAATTGCAAGCGCATCATAACCTTCAGCAAGTTTTTCTATCTCTTCATAAGAATCCATATGTATAGTTATGTCATCGGTCTGTTCCACAGGATATGTCATTACTTCTGTCAGCTTTATCTCAAATATGCTATTTAATTCCCAGGGGCATACAAGAGTAACTATTCCTGCGCCTGAGCGCAGCGCTGCCTGGCATGTCATTGCTGCGGCCCCGGTAAAACCGGGTGAACCTGCTATTACAAGAAGTTTTCCCACAGAATGCTTATATGACGTAGGTCCTGCCTGGGGTATTTTTTCTGCCACCCATGAAAGGTCCGCCTGGTATATTTTTTCATATTCCCCGTAATATTTAGGGGCAATGCCAATATCTCTGACTATGATCTGGCCGGCGTATTGCCTTCCCGGATACTGGGCTATTCCCTGCTTTATACAGCCGAAAGTTACTGTTTTGTCCGCTTTTATTGCATTTCCAAGTATGCATGCATTATCAGAATCAACTCCAGAAGGTAAATCGCAGGCATAGACAATTAAAGGATTTAAAATACCATTGCTAACATCCTGCCTTCTTTCCAGTTTTAGGCTGTTGACAGTTTCTATTGCCTGTTTTGCCTGGGCCCTTATTTGACCGCCATGCAGCCCGGTGCCAAATATTGCATCCACTAAAAAGCCGGCATTAAGTACTTTTCCGGAAAAGACATTTTCATCTTCTTTGGCTGCCAGATCAGGGAAGTGAATTTTAATTTCCTTTAGACCGGCCATTTTATCAAAATAATATTTTGCATCAGTAGAAAATTTTTCCTCCGGGCTTATGCAAAAGACATCAATATCAAAACCCGCTTCTGCAAGACATGTTGCGGCAACAAAACCGTCACCGCCATTATTGCCGCCTCCGCAGACAATAACGCCATTTATGTGTTTTTTCTGCAGAGCGCTGCTAAAATCTTTAATAATTACATCTGCAATGCTTTTTCCAGCATTATACATTAGCATTTTTGAATCAATGCCGTCTGAAATACATTTTGCATCAATTTGCGCTACCCTGCTGCCCTTTA
>JACVJB010000059.1 GCA_015711775.1 Actinomycetota bacterium
AATAGGACCTGCGCTTAAAAATGATATTTTGGACAGGTTTGAAGACAGCGCCATAATATCATGCAGCGGCGCAAAAGCTGCATTTACTACTGACAGCTTTGTTGTGAGCCCCCTGTTTTTTCCGGGCGGAGATATTGGAAAATTGAGTGTTTGCGGAACCATAAATGATCTTGTCACAAGCGGCTGCAGGCCGGCCGCGCTCAGTCTGTCTTTCATTATTGAAGAGGGACTGGATATAAATGATTTTAAAAAAGTGCTCAAGTCTATAAAAAACGCGCTTGAAGAAGCCGGGGGCGGGATAAAAATTGTAACAGGCGATACGAAAGTTGTTGAAAGAGGTAATGCTGATAAATTATTTATTAATACAAGCGGAATAGGTGTTATTGAAGATGACATTAATATATCCCCCTTCAATATAAAAGAAGGCGATATCATAATAATTAACGGCAATATTGCCGATCATGGCATATGCATTTTAAGCTGCCGCCATGAATTTGATTTTAAGACAGAAATAAAAAGCGATTGCGCACCTCTAAACAACCTGGTAAAAGAAATTAAATATGCAGCAGGAAGTAGCATACATGCTTTAAGGGATGCCACGCGTGGAGGACTTGCCCGCGTTCTTATAGAACTTAGCCAAAGCTCAAAATTGAATTTTGAGATATACCAGAATGAAATTCCAATTAACCGCCAGACCCGTGGTGTTTGTGAATTTTTGGGAATGGATCCTTTGTATATTGCAAATGAAGGTAAAATGGTTGTTTTTGCAGAAGAGAAAAACAGCAAAAGAATACTTAATGCAATGAAGAAAAACAGGTATGGAAAAAACTCGGCTATAATAGGTAAAGTAAATGGCATCAAAGAAAAAAACAGCAGAAGCGGGGTAACGCTTGTTACAGAGCTTGGAACAAAAAGAGCGCTTGACCTGTATTACAGCGAACAGCTTCCGCGGATTTGTTAAATAAAATTAAAAGGCATTAAAATTTACTGTAATTCTTTTTGGATAAGATCTATTATTTCTGGAATTTTATCTGCTATCTCTGGAGACAGCCTGTCACTATAGCCGATATTTTTTGGTTTTATTCCAATAATCCTGATGCTTTTATTAATTTTTAAGGTTTTTAAAAGCTCAAAAACTTCAACAAGATCCATGTCATGCATTGAAAAACTCTTAAAGGGCCTGCTTTTTGAATTAACTGTCTTTATGTCATCTAAACTGAATACTTTAATTTCACCTATCTCCTGGCCCGCATCAACAGCATCAACTATTATTGCCTTAACGGCATCCTGCAGCGCAAATATCAGATCGACACCTGATGTGCCGCCGTCAATGATTTTAATATTATTTGCTCCCTTTAGGCTATCCTGCTTTTTTAACTCCTCTATTACCTTAACTCCAATACCGTCATCGCCCATGAACAGATTGCCGAATCCAATAATCTTTATAAAGTTTTGGTTGGCGTTTTCAGCAGCATTGACATCTGCTGTGACTGAATCTTCTCTGGGATTAAAAACTTTATCAGAGTTTAAATCTTTATTCAATTTTTAAAATCCTTTTATCATTGATTATAATTAAAATAACAATAAATGCAGGGATGCCGCAATATAGTAAAATTCTAAAAAAACAGACAATATAATACCTCCGGCTGATAGCGCGAGCCGGTTTGTGTAAAGCAATAAAAAAATGAATTTTTATTATATCACTATAAATATTTGATTGAAACAAATATAACAAATTAATTTTATAAAAATAATTAAATAAATTTTAAGTTTTGATTTTTCAAGTCAAACGATTGTTTTTTTCAGCCAAAAAGTGTATATTGTTCCATTCGGCAAATAGGCTTTCAAACAGATTTTCAAATGCCGGATATTTCATAACTGTTATATTTTAACCAGAGGGAGAATAGATTTGAAAGAAAATAAAATCCTGGAAAAATCAGTTTTGTGCTCCGATACTGTTAGCCTTATCATATATTCGCCTGTTATTGCGGCAAAGGCCAGAGCAGGTCAGTTTGTTATAGTAAGAGCTTCAGAAGAAGGAGAGCGAATTCCTCTAACAATTGCTGAAAGCTACCCTTCTTCCGGTACAATTAATCTCGCCATTTTAAAACGTGGCAAAACCACAAATCTTTTATGTTCGTTAAATAAAGGGGATTATATTACAGACATTGCAGGGCCTTTGGGCAAACCGTCAGAAATAGAGAAGTTCGGCACCGTTTGCATTATTGGAGGAGGTGTAGGCATAGCTCCTACCGTTCCTATTATCAAGGCAATGAAAGAGGCTGGGAATTTTGTAATTTCAATAATGGGAGCGCGCAATTGCAGCGGCCTCATTTTTGAAGATTCCATTAAAAAATACAGCAATCAGTACCATGTCTGCACTGATGATGGCAGTACGGGTTATAAAGGTTTTGTTTCCGGATTTTTAACACAGTATCTTAATGAGAACCCTGATAAAAAACCGGACAGGATTGTTGCCATAGGACCCGTTCTTATGATGAAAGCAGTTTGTGATGTCACAAGTCCTTTTGGCATTAAAACCATTGTTTCCCTTAACCCTATAATGGTCGACGGCACTGGAATGTGCGGCTCATGCAGGGTGGAAGTGGGCGGTAAGACAATGTTTGGCTGTGTCGATGGCCCTGAGTTTGACGGTCACCTTGTTGATTTTGGGCTTTTAAATTCAAGACTTAATATATATTGTAATGAGGAAAAAGTATCATATGATAAATACATGGAGAAACACGAATGCAAAATGAAAATATAAAACCTGCCAGGAAAAAAATACCGCGCAATAAAATATCTGAACAACAACCTGCATCAAGAATAAAGAATTTCAGTGAAGTCGAGCTCGGATTTTCAGACCAGCAGGCTCTCCTGGAAAGCCAAAGATGCCTTATGTGCAAAAATCCCAAATGCACCCTTGGCTGTCCTGTAGAAATCGACATAAAAGGGTTTATTTCGCTCATAAAAGATAAAAAATTTCATGAAGCGCTTGAAAAAATAAGGGAAAAAAATACTATGCCGGGTATCTGCGGAAGGGTTTGCCCCCAGGAGGACCAGTGCGAAAAGGAATGTATTCTGGGAATAAAGGATGATCCTGTTGCTATCGGCAAACTTGAACGGTTTTTAGCAGATTATGGAATAAAAAACAGTAAGCAAAACAACAGTGAAGAAACTGCTTTACATAATAATAATTCCGGCACCGGCAAAAAAATAAAAGCTGCGGTAATAGGTGCCGGGCCTGCCGGCCTTACATGTTCCGGAGAACTTGCCAAAATGGGTTATGATGTTACACTTTTTGAAGCTCTTCATAAAGCTGGAGGAGTGCTTGTATACGGAATACCCGAGTTCAGATTGCCCAAGTCAATAGTTGATGGTGAAGTTGAGTATGTTAAAAGCCTGGGCGTTGAAATTAAATTAAATTCAATTGTAGGCAAAACCTATACTATCGATGAGCTCCTGGATAATGGCTACACCAGCGTATTTATAGCAACAGGAGCGGGCCTTCCCTATTTCCTTGGCATACCCGGCGAGAATTTAAATGGGGTATATTCTGCAAATGAATACCTGACAAGGGTAAACCTGATGAAAGGTTATCTTTTCCCGCATTGGGATACTCCAGTAAAAAGAACCAGCGTTGTCTCTGTTATAGGAGGCGGAAACGTTGCGCTTGACTCAGCCAGAACCGCCAAAAGGCTCGGGGCAGAAAAAGTATATCTTATTTACAGAAGAAGCGAGGTTGAAATGCCGGGAAGGATAGAGGAAATAAAGCATGCCAAAGAAGAAGGCATTGAAATGGTATTTTTAACAAATCCTGTGGAAATAAAAGGCGAAAACGGCTGGGTTAAAAAAATAACCTGCATAAAAATGCAACTTGGCGATCCTGATGAAAGCGGCAGAAGAAGGCCCGTTACCATACCGGGAAGCGAACATGATATTGATACAGGAATTGTTGTTATTGCAATAGGGCAGGGCCCAAATCCGGTATTGATGCAAACATCTCCTGATATTAGTTTAAACAAATGGGGCAATATAATTGCCGATGATATTTGTAAAACAAATAAAAAGGGCGTTTTTGCCGGCGGCGATATTGTAACGGGCGCAGCCACTGTAATTCTTGCCATGGGCGCAGGAAAAGTTGCCGCAAGGGCAATGGATGATTATATGAAAACAGGAGTCTGGTAAAATATATGTCAAAAAAGTTTGCAGGATCTATTATTTTATTTATTATTTTCTTTTTTTTAATATTTGCTGTAAGCGGATGCGCCTGTGCTGATTATAACCGTACTGCAGAAAAAAATATTATTAACATTGGTTCTTTAAAAGGGCCGACTTCCATCGGGATGATTAAACTCCATGAAGAAAAACCTTCGTTGAGCAACAGTGTTTATACAAATTATGACATTATAGCAACACCTGATATTATGATTTCCAAAATTCTTGCAGGTGAAATGGATTTGGCAACATTGCCTACAAATGTCGCTGCAAAATTATACAACAAAGGCGTTAACTTAAAACTTGCAGCAATTATTGGCTACGGCACTCTCTATATTCTCTACCAGAATACCTCAATTTCAGCCTGGGATGACCTAAAAGGCAAAAAAATATATGTTTTATCAAAAGGTTCGACTCCTGATATTTTATTAAGATATACTCTTGAAAAAAACAATCTGAAGCCCGGTAAAGATGTCGAGCTTGACTATTCTCTTGAACAGGTAGAGCTGTCGCAACTGATGATTGCAGGCAAAGCAGATATTGCAATACTGCCGGAGCCATTTGTTTCTCTTGTAATTAAGAAGAATGATAAAATTAAAATAGGTTTTGACATGGAAGAAGAATGGGTTAAGATCCAGGATGGCGCCAGGCTTCCAATGTCCTGTCTTATTGCAACATCAGACAGTATTTTAAATGATACAGAAATAATGGATAAATTTTTCGAAATATATAAAAGCAGCATTGATTGGGTAAACAGCAATCCCGGACAGGCTGCAGCTCTTATTGAAAAATTTGATATAGGAGTAAATGCAGAAGTTGCTTCAGATGCAATATCAAGATGCAATATAGAATTTTCCAGAGCAGAAAATTCTAAAAATGAAATCAACGCCTATTTAAAAACAATATTTGATTTTTCACCTGAAGATATCGGGGGAAAAATACCTGATGAAAACTTCTATTACTAAAAAGCCTTCTTTTTTCCAAAATGAAGGAATATATACGATTATTTCTTTTCTTTTCCTTCTTTCAGCATGGAAGATGATTTCGCTCGTAATTTCTTCAGAAATAATTCTTCCTTCTCCTGAAAATACAGCAATCAGCATGCTGAATCTTATAAGGACAAAGGAGTTTTTTATAATAATATCAGCGTCGTTTCAAAGAGGACTGCTTGGCTTTACTATCTCATTTGTTCTTGGAATCTTTTTTGGCTTTCTTTCAGGACTCAGCAGGGTATTTAGAAGTATTTTTGAACCATTCCTTTCAGTAATAAGGACAACTCCGGTAATAACTGTCATACTTATTGCGCTTATCTGGTTCAAAGCGAGTAATGTACCGGTTTTTGCCAGCTTTCTAATGGCTTTTCCCATAATATGCACCAACGTTATTAAAGGTATCGATAATGTTGATAAAAAAATACTTGAAATGGCAAAAATTTTTAGGATTAACAAATCAAGAGTTATCAGAGAAATATATATACCCTCTATTCTTCCTTTCATGGCTGCGGCTGTTTCATCAGCATTTGGAATAGGATGGAAAGTAGTTATTGCCGCAGAAGTTTTAAGCCAGCCAAAGTATGCAATAGGGACAAGCCTGCAAACCTCAAAAGTTTATCTTAATATAAACGATGTATTTGCCTGGACCACATATGCAATTCTTATCGGTTACATTATTGAACGGATAATAAGGTTTGCAGAATATAAAACAATGAAGTGGAAAAAAGAAAAATGAGCCTTGAAATAAAGAAATTAAAAATAAGTTATCCTGGAAAAGTAGTTTTTAATAATATAGATATTTCAATTAAGGAAAAAAAGATAAACTGCCTCCTTGGTGTATCCGGTATCGGCAAAACCACACTTCTAAATGCAATATGCGGCCTTATCCCTGTTGAAAGCGGCGACATATCAGATTTTAAAAATAAATCCTTTTCATTTATTTTTCAGGAGCCCAGAATATTAAAGTGGAACACAGTATATGGAAATATAAATTTTGTGCTTAAAAGTATTGCATCAAAAAAAGAAGCGGAAAAAATAATAAAGCCGGCGGCAACCCTAAAAATCGCCGAAGGTAGCCGGCTTAAAAAATTAGTTAACGCAATAGAAATTCATCGCTGAATATGCCATTGCCAAGCCAACAATTTTTGGAATTAGAACAACT
>JACVJB010000060.1 GCA_015711775.1 Actinomycetota bacterium
GTATTTCCTTTGCAACGGAAAGCACCCATACCGTATCGATGCTGAAAGGGCAGTAAACCATGCATCTTCTGCAGCCGGTGCATGCATAAGTTGCCCTGAACAACTCATCAAGGAGTTTTTCATCATTAATATCTTTTCCTTCAAAAAGTCTGGGCAGTATCTTTCCAACCGGTGAAATATTTTTCTTGTAAATCCGCCTTATAAGCTCGGCCCTGTATGCAGGCAGATAAATTATATCCTTTGTCACTTTATACTGGTGGCATGCATCCCGGCATATTGCGCATCTTGCGCATAAATCCAGAAAATATAGTAGCTGCCTGTTAATCTTTGATTTCAGAACTAACAGCAATGCTTCTCTTTTCTCTTTTTCCATCAGACATCACTCCTTGATACATTTACAGCAAATGTGCCTATGGCATGGGTAAGCTTGCTGAAAGGGAAATAAATTACAAAAAGATTTACAAAAAATACATGCATTGTAAGAACCCATTTAGCTCCTGATGAAGCTATTGCTTCAGGAAATGATGGCCTGAAAGTGAGCAGGCCGTACATATACTGCCTGTAATCAGTTACTGAAAACTTTGCGAAAAATCTTAAGTGGTCTCCAAGCGCAATTATTACTATAAGTAAAAATATAATAAAATAATCTTCAAAAACAGAAAGGTCCTTATACGGTGAAAGAAAGCGCCTTAGAAGATAATATATAATTATTATAAGTAGTATGATGCCGAGGGTACCTCCTGCTATTGCCCCAAGTTTTTCCATGCCTTCAGTTCCAATAAGCTTAACAAGAGGCGTAAACTCGCGCACCATACGGAAATGGGCAAAAAGTACGGCAGCAAGCGAGAAATGGAATGCAATAGCAAAAATCCACATCCAGGGATCCACTTCTGCGGAATGAGGAAAAATAAAAGAATCTTTAAGGGTTTTTAAAAACCTTACTCCCCTGTTTTTTGGCCTTGGAAATATCCCCAGGTGCACAGACGACCTTGGGGTCCTGGCCCATCTGCAGATCTGCCACGCCATACCTATTATAAAAACTATTACAGCAATATATACAAGAATACCGGCGGCAAAAAAAGAAAAACCATTCATATTTCAGCTCCCTGGTCCAGAAGTTAAAGGTATTATTCCTGTCCTGTAATTTATATTGTAATAATTAAAAAATATTAACAACAAAATTACTGTTTATTGTTTATTGACAGTTTTTACCTTTTATATTTATTTTACTCTTTTTACATAAAATATTATATCTTTGCCTTCTCTTTCAGTTTTAATAACTTCATTGCCGGTACTGCTTGCCCAGGATGGTATATCAGCAAGACTTCCCGGATCAGTTGCAACCGCTTTAATAATTCCTCCAACTGCAATATTCTTTATATTCTGGCTTACCTTTACCATTGGCAATGGGCACAAAAGCCCTTTTAAATCCAGTTCAAGGTCAAATTTAATTTCTTCAGTCATTTTGGTCCTTTCTTAGACTTAATCATGCCTTTGCACAGAAAAATAATTTTTCCGGTTTACTCCCCCGTCATATTTGAAACTGCCGGATTTAATATGTTTTCTGTATTATAAGCAGGATCTGTTATGTTATTTAATTACAAAATTAACAATAAATTCTTAAATAAAAAGAGTGAAATCAGATTTGGAAGCATGCTCAACAAAAAATCCTCCGCCAACAATGTCAACGACTTCATCAATTAATGCTTCGCGCGGTATTTCCATTACTTCCATACTCATCCCGCAACCGTAAAGCTTTACGCCCATATCGATTGCCATCTGGCGCAGCTCGGCAAGGCTTGCAACATTGTTTTTTTTCATCATTTTATTAAACATCCACCTGCCCATCCCTCCAAAACTATATTTGCTGGGAGAAGCTTTGCTTATATCTCCGCCTTCCATAAGCCCTATCATTTTACCCATAAAGCTTTTACCGGTTTTTACATTTTTCTTGATTGCCCTGATACCCCAGAAAGTAAAGAACATGGTAACATCCATATCAGATGCCGCTGCACTTGTAGCAATTATTAAAGCTCCCATAAGTTTATCCATATCTCCGCTCATAACAGCAATTGTCACTTTCTTTTTTTTATCCTCTGCCATTTTTCCCTCCGTTTTTATTAAAATTATCTATATAAACTTTTTTAATAGTTAAAGAATAATAGTATATTTAACTATATATACATAATGATATTCTTATATATTAATAAAATATAATTATTGGGATTTTTTGTCAAGGTATTTTATTATTCAGGCATCTTTAATGGACAGCTGTATTCTTTTACGGGGTATGTCTACATCCAGCACTTTAACGCTAACTTCCTGGTGGAGCGCCAATTTATCTGCAGGATTTTTAATAAATTCATTTGCAATCCGGGAGATGTGCACCAGCCCATCCTGCTTCACTCCTATGTCCACAAATGCGCCAAAATTAGTTATATTTGTAATTATTCCCGGAAGAACCATGCCGGACTTTAAATCCTCTATAGTTTTAACATCTTTTTTAAACTCAAATCCTGATATGTTCTTTCGCGGATCCCTTCCCGGTTTTAAAAGTTCATTTATTATATCTTTAAGCGTTGGAAGGCCTGCTTTATCATTAATATAATTTTCAGGCTTTATTTTCAGTATCAGTTCCCTGTTTTTTAAAAGGCCCTCAACATCAGTTTCTAAATCTTCCGCCATTTTCCGGACTATATCATAGCTTTCCGGGTGGACCGAGCTGCCGTCAAGCGGGTTTGCACCTCCGGATATTCGCAAAAAACCTGCGCACTGTATATATGCTTTCTGGCCCATTCGCGCAACTTTAAGCAAATCCTGCCTTGATTTAAATGGCCCATTGCTTCTTCTGAAATTGACAATATTTAAAGCAAGAGCCGGGCCAAGACCCGATATATAACTTAGAAGGTGCCTGCTTGCAGTGTTTAAATTTACCCCAACAGAATTAACACAACTCTCAACTACGCCTTCAAGCGCTTTTTTTAACATATTCTGATCAACATCATGCTGGTACTGGCCTATCCCCAGATTTTTCGGGTCTATCTTTACAAGCTCAGCAAGAGGGTCCATGAGCCTTCTGCCTATAGAAATTGAGCCTCTTACAGTTACATCATAACCAGGAAATTCCTCTCTCGCAGCTTCAGAGGCGGAATAAATTGAGGCCCCGTTTTCGCTTACAACAAAAACATGTATATCTTTTTTACATTCAGCCATAAAATCAATTGACTCAACGAATTCCCTCGTTTCCCTGCCTGCCGTGCCATTGCCTATTGCTATAGCTTCCACATCATATTTTTTAACAAGTCCTGCAAGTATTTTAGCAGAATTACCAATATCGCTCTGAGGGGGGTTAGGGTAAATTGTATCATGAAAAATTAAATCTCCCTGTCTGTTTAAAACCACAAGTTTACAGCCTGTCTTAAATCCCGGATCAAGAGCCAGAACCGATTTCTGCCCAAGATATGGAGCAAGCAAAAGCTGCCTTAAGTTTTCAGCAAATACTCTTATAGCTTCGGCGTCAGCTTTTTCTTTTGAGCTTTTTGCAAACTCATTTTCAATTGAGGGCGCAATAAGCCTTTTAAAAGAGTCCCTAAGGCATAGACCTACATGTACTGATGAGGACGTATGGACATCATCTTTTAAACCACTGTAATCTTTTCTTTTAAGGCAGTTACTATCAGTTAAAAATATATTTTCAAGAACACTAACAGCTTTATCTTCATCAATGCTTATACTAACTCTTAAAAAACCCTCACGCTCACCCCTTCTTACTGCGAGAAGCCTGTGAGATGGACAGCTGCTGAGCTTTTCTTCATATTCAAAATAATCTCTGTATTTGGCAGCTTCCTCACCGGCGCCCGGACAAACAACTGATCTTAATATTGCTTCTTTTTTGAAAATATGCCTTATTGCGTCTCTTGCCGTAGAATCTTCGCTTATCCATTCAGCAATAATATCTCTTGCCCCCTGAAGCGCATCCTGTATATTTTTAACCTTATCATTAAGATAATTTTCAGCCTCTGTCAGGCAATTACCATCTCCCTGGAGCATAATAAAGCGGGCAAGTTCTTCAAGGCCCTTTTCCTTTGCAACAGTGGCCCTTGTCTTTTTTTTAGGCCTGTAGGGCAAATAAAGATCTTCAAGCTTTGTAAGCGTTGCAGCCTTTTCAATTTCAAGCCTGAGCTCTTCTGTAAGTTTTCCCTGGCTTTTAATCTCATCCAGCACAACTGCCCTGCGATTGTCAATCTCTATAAGTTTTGCAAACCTGTCCTTAATTGAGGAAATAAATACTTCATCAAGTTCACCTGTCGCTTCCTTTCGGTATCTTGAAATAAAAGGAACGGTTGCTTCATCCTGCAGCAGTTCTAAAGTATTCTGGACCTGCCATTCTTTTATTGACAGCTCATCTGAAATTATTTTTACATATTTGATGGGCAATGGCGGCATTTTATGCTATAGAATATTCCTTTCAATTAAGAAATTTAACTGTGTTTTATTTAAAGTCTTGCAGTAAACAAAATAATTATTTACACTTTTGCCTTTTATAGGGCTATCTCATAAATATCATAAGAAGTATTCCTGCTGCTGCAATAAGGATACCGAATACAAGCGCCACATTTGCCCCGGATTTGTTTGAACTGACTATATCGCTTTTATCCCTGACTGATACTATAAACGGCTTCTTCTTATCCACAGGTTTACCCAGAAATATCCTGTTATTTTCCAGGCGAGCTTCTCCAAGCACATATAAATTCTGGCCGAGCGGTATTGTTTTTTCAGTCATCCTGAACCCGAGAGTCCCTGTTCCGGACACGCTGTACCGGTTACCGGTAAAAAAACTGTATTTACCGAGATTATTTGACGGCTCAAACCTGTCAAATGTTTTTAAAGCTTCAAGGGCTGAACCAGCCTGCGATATATCAATCGTTACTTCCTGAAGGCAAGACGTATCTTTTAAATAAAAAGGCTGTGAGCTTTTATCATTTGACATCAGTGTCTCATTTTTTTTAACTGCCTGGGCAGTTTTTGATTTATCTGCAGGCGTCTGTCTTTCTTCAGTTACCTGATAAAGATTTGAATCATAATATGCTACTTCTTTTTCCGAAAACGGAGTTTTAACAGGTTTTTCAGAGCCAGCTTTGCCTTTCAGTTCAACATAATGCCTGTAACCCTCAAGACCTGCAGCCGCATTGCCCTCAAGAATTTCTTTTAATTCTTTTACTGGCGTTGTCTGCATAAACCTGATTTCAATATTTTTGTTCTTTATCTTCATGGGGGCAAGTATTGCCAGAAGCGCCCCAAGAACCAGCATTATAGAGCCTATAATATATTGAGCCATTAAGAATTCCTTCCTGTCTTTATTGCTTTGATAATTCTTCTTTCAGCCTGGCAAGTTCGTCATCTGCAGCTTTTTTATTTTCAATCTCAGTAAATGGGTCGCTTTGCTGTGCTTCCAAACCGGACACTTCAAAAGCTGCATCTGCCTGGGCTTCTTTTTCTGCAATTTTCCTTTCCATTTTATCCATTTTTGCAAATGCGCCGCTGCTGTCAAGATCCCCCATTGCTTTAGAAACTTCCTTGCGCGCATCAGCAACTTTATCTCTTGCTATAAGCAGCGATTGCCTTGTACGGGCTTCATTTAATTTCTTTTTTAATATATCAACCTGCTGTTTTAATGTATCGACCTGCGCTGTAAGTTCAGCGCTCATTTTCTCGTATGTAGCAACACTTGTATCAGCTTTTAACTTGCTGTCTACTGCCTGTTTTGCCAGTTCTTCATTTCCATCTTTAAGAGCGTTTTTTGCCCTGTCTTCCCAGAGTTTTGATTGCGCTTTTGCCTCCTCAAGCTGTTTAGCCATCTGCCTCTGGCTTGCCATTACTGTCCCCAGTCCCTGCACAGCCTTCTGCATCTGCTCTTCCATGTCAATGATAATCTGCTTAACCATTTTTTCAGGGTCTTCCGCCCTGTCAATAAGGTCATTGATATTTGCCTTGAGTAAATCGGTAAGCCTTGCAAAAATAGCCATAATAGCCCCTCCTGCCTTAAAAAATTATAAACGGATAAAAATTGTTTGCTGATAAATCAGCGTTTAAGCATTCTCTTTTAATTTTACCTTATTATGCAAAAAATTTATAAGGAATTTTTATAAAAATCATAAGAACTATTAGATCTCACGTATATAATATAGTAACTTCAAGTCTTTTAGCTCCTGTTAGCAATAAATTCAACAACTATAGTTTCTGTATTAATTAATCTTATAAAAGCTTTTATAATTTAGTTGTCAAACTTAATCAAAAGAGGCTAAACTATAAGATAAAATCAAAAATTATTAAAATGAT
>MU158504.1:0-3823 GCA_015711775.1 Actinomycetota bacterium
TCAATATCAACGACAGTCTCTCCAACATAGAGCTCATATGCAGTTCTTAGCGCTGCTTCCATTACGCCCCCGGTTACTCCAAATATTGTTGCCGCTCCGCTTGAGAATCCAAAAAGATTATCAAATTCTTCCTCTTCGGTGCTGACAAGATCTATGCCTGCTGATTTTATTATCCATGCAAGCTCTCTTGTAGTTAAAACAATATCTGTAAGCCTGATCCCGTCAAGCTGCAGTTCTTCTCTCTGGGCTTCATACTTTTTAGCAGTGCACGGCATAATTGCAATACTTAAAATATCTTTTGGATCAATGCCCCGTTTTTTCGCATAATAAGTCTTAAGTACCGAGCTCATCATACTCATCGGAGATTTGCATGTTGATATATTGGGAATTATTTCCGGATGAAATTGCTCGGCATATTTTATCCATGCAGGCGAACAGGATGTTATCATTGGAAGCACGCCCTTATTTGCAACTCTGTCAAGAAACTCGTAACCTTCTTCCATTATTGTAAGATCTGCGCTGAATTGGGTATCAAAAACAAGGTCAAACCCCAGCTTTCTCAATGCCGCAACTGTCTGCTTTTCCATATTTGCCCCAGGCTCAAGGCCAAATGCTTCACCTATTGCAGCTCTTACCGCAGGAGCAATCTGAACTATTTTTAATTTTTTTTCATTGGATAATTCCTTGAAAAGCTCAACATTATAATATTTTTCTGAAAGCGCTGCTGTAGGACATACATTAATGCATTGCCCGCAGTTGATGCAAACAGAAGAATTGATTGGCGAATTATATGCAGTAGTTACAGTACTGTCAAACCCCCTGCCTGTAAAATTTATTGCAGTTACGCCCTGAATCTCGTTGCAGAGCCTTACGCATCTTCCGCAAAGAATGCATTTATTCGGATCTCTTGATATGGCAGGAGAGGAAAGATCTAAATCATATTGTTTTCTTTCGCCTTCAAAATGTTTTTTCTTGATTCCCACACTCCTTGCAATACTCTGGAGTTCACAGTTGCCGTCACGTTCACATGTGTTGCAGTCAACAGGATGACTGTCAAGTAAAAGTTCCAGGATATCCCTTCTTGCTTTCCTTAGCTCTGCGCTGTTTGTCTTTATTTTCATTCCCTCAGCAACTTTTGCAGTGCAGCTTGTAACATAATTTGCCGAGCCTTCAATCTCGACTATACATATCCTGCAGGCGCCCTCTACAGAAAGCTTTGGATGGTAACACAATCTTGGAATATGATATCCTATTTTATCAAGAGCCTGCATTACAGTCTGGCCCGTTTCAACCATATAGTCCTTATTGTTAACATTTATTGTTATAGCATCGTTCATTATTCTTTCTCCTCCTTATCGCATCTCAGGCAATGTTTTGCTTCACAAACTGCCTCAATTTTTGAAAATCCTAACTCAGTCTCTTTAAAATTACCGGCACGCTCAGAAACAGCAAGCATCGGCATTTCATATCTTTGCAGACTCTCAACTTCCTCTTCCGTCATTTCAAACACATCAACATCTAAAGCAGGACGCGTCACCTTATAGTCTCTTTTTATCTCCTGACCTTTTATATATTTATCTATCATTTGTGCAGCGACTTTACCATGCGACATAGCTTCAGTTACAGTTTTTGGCCCAAGCACAACATCACCGCCTGCAAAAATCCCTTCATGCCCCGTAAACAGCGTTTCCATATCCACGTCTATTGTGTTCCATTTTGTAAGCTTAAATCCGTCCTTTCCGCCTGCTATCCATTTGATATCAGGTTCCTGGCTTATAGCCGGAACCAGGGTGTCGATATCCATAATGAATTCAGAGCCTTCCACCGGAACGGGCCTGGCCCTGCCGCTTTTATCAGTCTGGCCAAGTTTCATTCTAATACATTCAAGATGTTTTACCTTTTTCTTTTCAGTAACAACTCTTACCGGAGCAACAAGAAATTGTATATCTATGCCTTCTGCTATAGCCTCATCAACTTCTTCGGACCATGCAGGCATTTCATTTCTTGTCCTCCTGTAGAGCAAATGCACTTCCCTGCCCAGCCTGTTTAAGGTCCTTGCAACATCAATGGCAGCATTTCCTCCGCCAATAACTGCCACTCTCTGACCGATATCAGTTTTTTTGCCTAGATTGATATTCCTTAAAATATCCACCGCATCAATGACTCCTGCAGCATCTTCCCCATCAATACCAAGCTTAAGTCCTTTATGTGCGCCTGTTGATATAAATATTGCTTTAAATTCTTTTCTTAAATCATCCAGTTTTAATTTAATACCTATTTCAGTATTAAGCTTCATTTGTACTCCAAGATTTTTTATCTGTTCAATTTCATGATTTAAAAGGTTTTTTGGAAGCCTGTACTGCGGTATCGCAACTGCAAGCATTCCGCCAGCCACGGGAAGTTTTTCAAATATAGTTACATTATAGCCTTTTAGCGCAAGATAGTGGGCACATGTCAGGCCTGCAGGACCTGAACCTATTACAGCTACTTTCTCCTCCCTTTTTTCTTCCGGCACCATTGTCTTTAACTTATTATTATCATACGCATAATCAGTTAGAAATCTCTTAAGCTCCCTTATTGCAATAGGCCTGTCTATTGCATTTCTTCTGCATTTATCTTCACAGGGATGATGGCAGACCCGGCCGCATATAACGGGCAGAGGGTTTTCCCTGAAAAGAACATCAACTGCATCATCGAATTTTTCCTGTGCAATCAGGCCAATGTATGAAGGCGCACCGCTTCCGCCAATAAAGCATGCATGCTGGCATGGCGATGATATTATGCCTTTGCAGACAACAGCGGGACATTTTTTATATTTTACATGCGCTATATACTCATCCTTAAAATACCTCATAGTTGTAAGCACAGGGTTTGGAGCAGACTGGCCAAGACCGCAAAGTGAAGTTTTTTTGATAAGGTTTGCCAGTCTTTCAAGCTTTTCAATATCCTCTTCCTGACCGGCCCCTGAAGTTATTTTTATAAGCAGCTCAAGCATTCTTTTTGTACCCTCACGGCAGGGAGTGCATTTACCGCATGATTCATTCTGGGTAAATTCAAGAAAATACCTTGCAACATCTATCATGCAGTCATCTTCATCAAGAACTATCATTCCTCCTGAACCCATAATTGAACCGAGCTCCTTTAAAGAATCATAATCAACCTGGGTATCAAGATACTGTTCAGGTATACAGCCTCCCGAAGGTCCGCCTGTAAGCACTGCCTTGAATTTTTTACCATCTTTAATTCCGCCGCCAATTTCATATATTATTTCCCTTAAAGTTATACCCATGGGCACTTCTATTAAACCGGTGTTATTAACTTTACCTGCAAGTGCAAAAACCTTTGTCCCTTTACTGTCTTTTGTACCGATGGATGCGAATTTTTCATATCCGTCAAGGATAATAACTGCAACATTTGCAAAAGTCTCGACATTATTTATTAGTGTTGGTTTACCCCATAATCCGCTTATGGAAGGATAGGGCGGTTTTGTTGATGGTGTGCCTCTTCCTCCCTCTATTGAATGTATAAGCGCTGTCTCTTCTCCGCAGACAAATGCTCCGGCGCCAAGCACTATCTCTACATCAAAATTAAAATCAGTCCCCAGTATATTATTACCCAGAAAATTATATTTTCTTGCATCATCTATTGCTTTTCGGAGCCTTTTAATTGCAAGGGGATATTCGGCTCTGATATAAACAAAACCTTTTGATGCGCCAACAGCATATCCTGCAATTGCCATACCTTCAAGAACTATATGAGGATCACCCTCAAGGGCGCTTCTGTCCATAAATGCGCCCGGATCACCTTCATCAGCATTGCATAT
>MU158504.1:3833-6285 GCA_015711775.1 Actinomycetota bacterium
TTTTGCTGCGCCGTCAGGTTCCATTTAAGGCCGGTTGGAAAACCTCCTCCACCCCTTCCGCGAAGTCCTGATTTTGTTATTTCATCAATAACTTTATCCGGAGTATAATCAGTGAGTATTTTGGCAAGACCTTCATAACCCCTTACAGAAAGATAGTCGTCCATACTTTCAGGGTCTATTATGCCGCAGTTTCTTAAAGTTATTCTTTTTTGTTTTTTAAAGAAATCAACATCTCCAAAAACAAATTTTGAGCGGTCTGTTAGCATAAAAGGATCGGTCAGCATTTCCTCAGGGCGTTTAGCAGATTCAACATTGTTTTCAATGATATGTTTTTCAAAAATATCCCTTGCTTTATTTTCATCGACGTTAATATATTTGAAAGGTACTTTGCCCAACTGCAAAACTTCGACCGTAGGTTCAAGGTTACATCTTCCCGCACAGCCTTTCTGCTTTAACTGAATGTCTGTTATGCCTTTTTCCTTAATTAAACCTGTAAAAACATCCCAGACAGTTTTGCTTCCGGCTGCTATCTCGCATGTAGACATTCCAATATATACACGCGTAGACGACAAAAGGCCATTTTCAATTAAGTCCTGCAGAGCCTCCTGTTTTATTTTTTTTAGATTTTCAAGAGCTGTTGCCATACTAGTTCCTTCCTATTTCAAATATAAATGTGTTTCCTTTTTCTCCGGGTTTTACCCATATATCGCCCCCAAGAGCATTTACTATATTTTTTGTTATAAAAAGTCCAAGACCGGTCCCCTTTATTTTTTTGTTATGTTCTGATTCCAGCCTTGAAAATTTTTTGAATAATTTTTCTTTTTCATCTGCGCTTACAGGTATCCCGTCATTGTAAACACTGAATCTTATTTTATTTTTTAAATCTTCAGAATTTATTATTATCTTTCCGCCAGGTGAACCGTACTTTACAGCATTGCTTACCAGATTATTAAAAACAGTAAGCAGCAGATTCCTGTCAGTATTAATTACAAGATCCTGAGAAATATTATTCTCCAGTAGCATCCTGCGCTCATAGATCTCTGAGATAAAGGCATCCTCAACTTCTTTTATGACATCATTATTTACATTGAATTTAACCGATCTGATTTTTAACTGACCGTCTTCTATTCTTGAAAGGTCAAGAAAATCTTTTATTGTTGATTCAAGTCTTCTCAGATTCCTTATTGTAGCTTCAATACTGGCCCTCTGCTTAAAATTAAGCATTCCAAGAAGTCCATCCCGTATTGCATAAACACACATTACTGTCGAACCAAGAATACCTTTAAGCTCATGAGATACAAATTCCACGGTATTCAGATCTGCCGGCTGAACAGAATAATTATTATTTTTTGGTTCATTATTATCTGGACAGCTTTTATTTCTTTTTAATTCAATTGTAAATTTTCCTAAACTGATTCTCATAGTTTTTATATTTGTAACATTTATGTAACATACTGATACTACCATTTTTTAAAAGTTAAATCAACATTATTTTCAAAATTTGTAATAACTTTGTAACAAGCTGCATTTTAACATATTATATTTAATAGTAATTATATTGCAACAATAAATCAGTAAGTTATTATAGCAGTATTGTAATAGGAATGTAACAGTATAAAAAACAGGCAATACAGACTATCGTTTCAGGTAAATAAAACCACTTTCAGTCACGACATTTGAATTGATTATTTATACAATATTATTTGCAGTTTTTAATTATATCGAAGATCCATTCTTCCCAGACCTTAAATCCCTCGCGTGTTTTACAGGAAAGAGCAATAATTTTTATGCCGGGGTTTAACTCTTTTACTTTGGAAGTAAAAAAATTCATATTAAAATCGCTGTACTTTAACATATCTATTTTATTAAGCGCCACAAGGTCCGTTTTTAAAAACGCCTTCGGATATTTTACAGGTTTATCATCACCCTCACTTACTGATGATAAAACTATTCGAGCTTTTTCTCCAAGATCAAAACCAACCGGGCATATAAGATTTCCGACATTTTCAATAAATAAAAGGTCCAGCTCTTTTAAAGGCAACTTTTCAATTGCTTTTGCAATCATTGAGGCATTCAGATGGCATGTGCCTCCTGTATTTATCTGTACAACGCTGTTTGTAAAAGCTTTTATTTTTTCTGAATCATGAGTGGATGATATATCTCCTTCGATTACCCCTATATTTATTTTATCCATAAACACTTTAAGAGTCTCAATTATTAAACTTGTCTTCCCTGCTCCCGGCGCTGACAAAATATTAACTACTGTTACTTTGTTTTCCCTAAATTTTTTTCTGTTAATCTCTGCTTCATCTTTATTGTACTGCATTACATTTTCAATTACATCAATCTTCATATCTCTCCCTGTTTTTAAAGTATTTATTTTATTTGTATTTTAAAACATTATTATAACCATAACTCCTGCTTCGCTTAAAGAATAGGCCAGCATGAAAAA
>JACVJB010000063.1 GCA_015711775.1 Actinomycetota bacterium
GACTCAATAAAAATGTCTGCCATAAAAAGACAAATCAGAAAAAAAGAATTTGAATTTGAACTGATTGCAGATAAAAATATAAACAGCAACTGCGCAATTCTTAAAGGAGTTGATCTTATAATTATAAGCCCAGGTGTTTCAAATGATATTGCTATAATACTTGAAGCAGAAAGGAAAAAAATTCCTGTATTAAGTGAAATTGAGTTTGCATGGAGATTTTTGGATTTAAATCAGAAAAAAAATACCATAGCTGTTACCGGAACCAACGGCAAGACAACAACAGTAACTCTGATAAATAAAATATTTCAAAACTCAGGTAAAAAATCAATTGTTTGCGGAAATATAGGCAATCCTCTTTTAAATACTTTAAAGCACAAAAACCGAAATCTTGTAAGGGTTATAGAGGTAAGCAGTTTCCAGCTTGAAAGATGTATCAGTTTCAACCCTTTTGTTTCCGTAATATTAAACATAACTAGCGACCATCTTGACAGGCATCACAGCCTTGATAATTACGCAGAAATAAAATACAGCATTTTTAAAAATGCATCATCTGAAAACTGGGCAGTATTTAATATTGATGACAGCATAATTTCACAGAAATTGCCCGTACAGGAAAAACTATATAAGAACAAAGTAAAGGTAATCAGGTATTCTATATTAAAAAAAGACAGTGAAATTTTTTATAAGGATAAATTTATTTTTTACAGTATAGGCAAAAGCCAGGGCTATATAAATATTTCAAATGCAATTCTTTGTGGAAATCATAATATTTTAAATATGATGGCCGCTGTGGCTGCAGCAAAAGCGTTTAATATACCTGATGTTTCAATAGAAAATACAATTAATACTTTTATACCTCTTGAACACAGGCAGGAATATGTGTGCACCATAAACGGAATCAGGGTTTACAATGATTCAAAGGCTACAAATCCTGATGCAACGATCAAGGCTCTTGAAAGTTTTGACAGGCAGGTAACATTAATTCTTGGCGGAAAAGACAAGGATATGGATTTTTCCGTCCTGCTGCCATGTCTTGACCAGCGCGTGTTAAATCTCATATTGATCGGAGAGACAAAGATAAAGATGCTCAAAATGCTTGAAAATTATGAAAAAAAGGTACCGGGCCTGCCATATAATGTATTTGTCTGTCAGACCTTTGAGGAAGCTGTAAAAAAGGGGCTTGAAGTCACTCAAAAAAATAATGTCCTTATGCTGTCTCCCGCATGTGCCAGTTTTGACATGTTTAAAAGCTACAGAGACAGGGGCAGTAAATTTAAGGATATTATTTTAAAAAACAATAATTAGCGATCTTTAAAAGCAGTGGAACAGGAAGAAGAAAAATTTCATCGGTACAATGTATTAAAAATAAATGTTGATTATTATTTTATTTTTATAATAACTCTTATCCTGTCTATTATAGGAATTGTAATGATATACAGCGCCTCTACTGCAGTAGGAGAAAGATATTTTAATGATGCATACTGGTTCATAAGAAGGCATGCAGTATGGTGGTTTATCTCTTTTACCGCATTTATAGTTTTTTCCAGGATAAATTATAAATTCTATAAAAAAATTGCTGTAATTGCGCTTCTCCTTGCCATAGGACTGCTGGCGCTTGTTTTGATTCCGGGTATATCAGAAGAAATAGGGGGTTCAAGACGTTGGCTTAGTCTTTTTTTCTTCAGCATACAGCCATCTGAAATATCAAAGCTTGTTTTAGTGATTTTTATTTGCGCAGCTCTTGAGAAGCGCTATAAAGATAACAGGATTTTTAAAAATGTTTTCTGGCCCTCATTTGCAATTCTTATGATAATGACCCTTCTCATATTTCTTGAACCTGATTTCGGCACAGTTATTGTCA
The DNA here is from genome assembly GCA_015711775.1 of Actinomycetota bacterium. Lineage (GTDB taxonomy): Bacteria > Actinomycetota > Humimicrobiia > Humimicrobiales > Humimicrobiaceae > VGAZ01. Next base: position 1,862 of record JACVJB010000063.1, read on the forward strand.
TATGGATAACTGTATTTATAATTTTTTATATTGGCGACGTCAGGATACCGCATATGGCAGGGCTGGGTTCTGCAGGCATACTGGTGCTTGTGGCTTATATGTTTATGGAAGAATACAGAAGGGAAAGGATTTTTGCTTTTCTTAGCAGATCCGGCGAATTATCAGGGGTAAATTTCCAGGTAAACCAGTCTCTCATTGCTCTTGGAAGCGGCAATATTATAGGACTGGGGCTTGGAAACAGCGTACAGAAGTATTCTTATTTGCCTGAAGCTCATTCAGATTTTATATTTGCAATCCTTGGGGAAGAATTCGGACTTGCGGGAACTATCGTTGTAATTTTCTTTTTTGTTCTAATAGGGTTTTTCGGTATAAGGGTATGCTTAAAGACTGAAGATTATTTCGGCAGGACGCTTGCCGGGGCAATTACCGGAATGATAGTTATGCAGGCAGTCATAAATATTTCAGTTGTAATAGGAATAATCCCGGTAACCGGGCTGCCGCTGCCATTTATAAGTTCAGGCGGGTCATCGCTTTTAACTTCAATGGTATCTATGGGCATACTTTTAAATATTGCAAGGCAGAACTATACTCTGATAAAAAAAAGTGATGGAGAAATATGAATAAAAGCATAATTATTGCCGCCGGAGGAACCGCAGGACATGTTTATCCTGCTATTGCCATAATTGAGCACATTCTTAATGAATATCCGGATACCAGAATAACATTTATTGGCACCAGGACAGGCATGGAAAAGGAGCTTTTGGGCGATCTTAATTTAAGGTTTGAGACAGTAAGAGCATCAGGTTTTTCAGTTTCACGCAATTTTTTTAAAAAAATCTTTGTTTATTTAACATTTTTACTTAATTTAATTGCAGGTTTTTTTTCCTCCTTAAATATTATAAAACGCGCAAAAGCTGGCTTTGTTCTTGGTATGGGGGGATATGTGTGCGCGCCTGTTTTTATGGCTGCAATAATTTCAGGGAAAAAAATAGCAGTGCATGAGCAGAATTTTATTCCAGGCCGGCTCAATAAATATTTTTCACGTTTTGCAAAATATATTTTTATAAGTTTTAAAGACTCAGAAGATTTTTTCAATAAACTGAAACTTAAAAAAAATACTGAAATCATTTACACTGGAAATCCCCTGAGAAAGTCTGTCAGGAATTATTATAAGTTAAAACCGGATTACAAAATATGGAACTGCATGCAGGGACGAAAAACCATAGTAGCTTTCGGGGGAAGCCTCGGAGCTGAAAAAATCAATAATTCCATAGCAGCCCTATATGAGCGGTTAAGGGACAATAATGAAATACAGATAATACTAATAAGCGGAAGCCGTTTTTACAGCAGTTTATCTGAAAGAATTAATAAAATAAAAAAAGAAGGCGACAGTCTTATTTTGAACATATATCCATATGTACATGAAATCGATAAACTTTACAGAATTGCAGATATAATAATATCAAGAGCAGGGGCAACTACTGTAGCTGAGCTTGATTACACAATGATTTTCTCCATATTGATTCCCTATCCTTATGCAATAGATAATCATCAGTATTATAACGCAGAATTTTTAGTTAAAAATAACAGGGCCGTTTTAATAGAGGATGGCCAGTTGACTGAAGAACTTCTAACAGATGAGCTGAAAAATATATTAAAAAGGCTGAAGAGCCATAATAATGCAGGCAGCATAAATCAAAAGTATAATAATGGTATTAAAAACTTAAAAATAATAATGGAAAAAATACTGGAAATATAAAGTTATTATTGCAGACCCTTGATAATAAAGCTATATTTACAGTTTAATATCAAGAAATGGTTTTAATGGATATATCCTGATGTCTTTATAATCTTTACCGGATGGCTAAGGTAAATTCAGAAAAGGTTTACGATATGCTTAAAGCAGAAAATCTTAAAAAATATAAAAAATATTTTCTTATTGGAATAGGCGGCGCCGGCATGAGCGCCATAGCTAAAGTGCTTAAGGGACTTGGGCATGACGTTTGCGGCTCAGATCTTAAAAGCAGCCGCTATACTGCGCTTTTGAAAAACGAAGGTATTGAGGTTTTTACTGGTCATGATGCAGCCAACGTAAGGGATGCTGATGCAGTTGTATTTTCTGCGGCTATCCCCGATAGCAATGTGGAGCTCAAATACGCAGTTTCCGCAAATATTCCTGTTATCACGAGAGGAGAGGTACTTTCCTGGATACTTAACAGTAAAAAAGGTATTGCTGTAACTGGAACCCACGGTAAGACTACTACAACTTCAATGATATCCCTTATATTCAGGGCCCTTGACCTGGATCCTACAATTATTATCGGCGGAGAACTTAATGAACTTGGCTCAAATGCAAGATTTGGAAATGGCGATTATGTAATTGCTGAAGCCTGTGAAAGTGACGGCACTTTTCTAATGTACAGACCCTATGCCGGAGTTATAACAAATATTGAAGAAGACCATATGGATTACTGGAAAGACTTTGGCGCGTTAAAAAAAAGCTTCATTGATTTTCTTGATAATATAAAGGAAGAGGGTTTTGCAGTTATAAACGGGGATGAAGAGGCAGGCAGTCTATTGCAGGATAAAGCTAATTTAAAATCAATAACTTTTGGGCTAAGTGAAAGCAACAGTGTCAGCGCAAAGGAAGTTATTCTTTCAAATTATTCTTCCAGGTTTAAGCTTGTAATTAAAAATAAAGAAAGAATAAAGGAATTTGAAGTAAAACTTAATGTTCCGGGATTGCATAATATAAAAAACAGCCTTGCTGCATTTGCTGTATGCTCCGGGCTGGGTCTTGATATAAGCAAAGCAGTCAAAACTCTGGAGTTTTTTACAGGCGCAAAAAGAAGATTTGAAAAGAGGGGCGAGAAAAAAGGTGCAGTGATTTTTGACGACTATGCACATCACCCAACAGAGGTTAAAGCTACGCTTGAAGCTGCGGCAATTGATAAAAAGGGCCGTATTATTGCAGTTTTCCAGCCGCACAGATACAGCAGGCTTTTAAAACTTCATGAGGAATTCAGCAGGAGCTTTGATGGGTGCGATGTTCTGATTGTAACGGATGTCTTTGGCTCAGACGAGGTACCTATACCCGGAATTTCCGGCAAACTGCTTGTAGACAGCCTGATTGGCAACGGTTTTAAAAAAAAGATTGCATATATTCCCATGTTAGGTGACGTAAGCTGCTATCTTAACAGTAATCTAAAAAAAGATGATGCGGTGTTTATTATGGGGGCTGGAGATATTACAAGAGTAACTGATGATCTGCTCAAAAGTGAATAAATTTTTAATAAAATACCTCTTTTCGCCAATATAAGAAATGGACATGAGATTAAAAAAACTTATTAAAGAAACCGGCCTGTCGGATAACGCTGTTTTTAACTGCAGTCTTTCAGGATTATCAGCAATTAAGACCGGAGGTTTTTGCAGCTGTCTTATAACTGCCAATCAAAGAAAACGCCTTTATGATTTTTTAAGTGGTTTTATTTCTTTAAAAAATCCGGATATTGAATTATTTGCCCTGGGCAATGCTACAAATATTTTATTTAATGATGGTCATTTAAACATAGTCCTTGTAAGGCTTGGAGGCGATTTCAATTATCTTGATATACAAAAAAACGGCAGCATAAGCGCAGGAGCTGCGGTCAGTCTTCAGAAATTTGTAGTTGAGACTGCAAAAAAAGGACATGATTTCTCATTTCTTGCAGGAATTCCAGGTACTCTTGGCGGTGCAGTCGCTGGAAACAGCGGCAGTGCAGGGCAGGCAATAAACAGTCTTGTAAAAAAAATAAAATATATAGGTCTTGATAAAGATAAGACGGGACAGTATGAGAAAGAATTATCAAAAGATGATTATTCTTACAGAAAACTTGATATTGACGGCATGTTTATAATTACAGATGTGCTGTTTGAGCGCAGTTCTTTAATTTATCAAAATTTCAGTAAAGATATAAAGATAAATAAGCGTAAAATAAATGCTTCCGGCAATATTGGAAAAGCTGTTTTTGATAAAATAAGAGAAAATATAAAAAAGAAAAAACAAAGTCAGCCCTTAAATACAAAAAATGCAGGGTGTTTTTTTAAAAACCCCGGAGGCAGCGATTTTGGCGCCGGTAAGCTCATAGATTGCTGCGGCTTAAAAGGCTTCAGATACGGAGGCGCACAGATTTCAGAGCTTCATGCAAATTTCATTATAAATACCGGAAATGCAAGTTCAAAAGACATTTATACACTGTCTGCCATCATAAGAGACATGGTAAGGCAGAAATATGGAATTACGCTTGAATATGAGGTTAGGCTTATAGGTTTTAAGGACAATCAAAAATTTTAAATTTGCAGGTATCATAAATATTTAAATGCGGGGTCATATGAACAGTAAAAAAGGTATTTTACCAGGGCTTAATCTACATATGCCTTTT
>JACVJB010000064.1 GCA_015711775.1 Actinomycetota bacterium
AGACTTTTTCAATTTCCATATCTTTTGCTGACGTCTGTACAACATCAAAAACATCAATTCCTGCCTCTATCATATACGGCAGCACTTCATGAACACTCCCGCAAACATGCCAGCCGAAAAAGAGACCGTATTTTTTGTTGTTCTCAATCAGCTTTTTATAAATCGGAAGGAAGTATTTCCTGAAAAGTCCTGGATCAAACATCATACCATTCTGGCCGGCAACGTCGTCCCATGTTCCATAATAATTAGCTTTGCCTTTCATGGCATCAAGCTCTCTTCTGTTAAATTCCAGACAAAAATCCCCAACTTCGCTTACCAGCTTTTCTGCCATTTTTGTATTAAAGACCAGATCAATTAAAAAATTATCCATCCCCCGAAGATAACAGCATATCATAAATAGACTGCTTAAAGTTCCAATGCTCACAATATCCTGGCTGGTACTGTCTATTTCCTCGTGGGTGATATTTCTATATTTATTAAACATAAGATTAAAATCAAATAAATCCAATTTCGATGTCAGAAAACCACTCTTAATTTCTGAATGGTGCTCAAGGTCTTTCAAAGGGGGATCTATTCCCACATTAGGATATTCGATATTAAAGCCTTGCATTTTTGCAGGCCTGGATTTAATACCTATAGTATAAAAATATGTGCCATCATCAATATATGGATTTTGAGGCAGCGGTCCTTTAAATTTAGGTATAAAATTTGAAAATTTGTCTATCTTTGAACCTGAGGACCAGTAGTCAGCGCCAAGGGCTTCAAGAAATTCTTTATACCATTCACCAATATTTCCAGTTTTTTCCAGCCCTAAATGAGCCATTATTTTTTTTGTCAGTTGCTCTGATGCTCTATACGATGAAGGTATTCTGTCAACCTGCTTTAACTGTATTGCAGAAATAATTCTTTCTTTTTTATTCATAAATCTCCCGTAAAAATCTTACATTATAAATTATTTTTTCCATTACTGCGCAAGTTGTAAAATCGCCAGGACATCATTCTTGTCTATTTTTTTTATGCTTCCAATCTTATCCGTCTTTTCTGCAATTTCGTCAAATCTGTCTGAAGGAATATTAACTTCACTTAGCCTTACCGGCATATTAATCTCCCTGTAAAAGTTTTCCTGCAGTTTTATGCCTTCATATGCAGTTCTTTCAATGGAATCAAAATCATAGTCAATATTCCAGACATTTACTGCAAACTTTGCAAATATTTCAGGAAAAACCATGTATAAATGCTTCATCCATGCTGGAAAAGCTATTGAAAGGCTTGCACCGTGCGCAATATCATAGATGGCGCTTAATTCTACTCCTACCCGGTGCGAAACAAAATCCCAGTCTCTGCCCATGCCTATCAAATCATTATGGGCAACAGAACCTGCCCACATAATTTCAGCCCTTGCATTATAGTTATCAGGCTCTGCCATAACAATTCTGCCATTTCTTATCACAGACTTCATCACAGCTTCGCATAATTTATCGGATAAATCAGCATTTTCTGTTCTTGAGAAATATCTTTCCATTGCATGGGCCATAATATCAACAAGTCCGCAGGCAGTCTGAAATGGAGATAGTGTCAATGTAAGTTCAGGGTTAAGTATTGCAAATTTTGGTCTTATCAGTTCAAGGTTTTCATTAACAAGATCTCTTTTCCACAATCCGTCTTCATTTGTTATTACACTGTACCTGCTTGTCTCTGACCCTGCTGCAGGAATTGTAAGAATAACTCCTACTGGAATTGCAGATTGCGGCACTGCCTTGTTTTGCGCAAAATCCCATACATCTCCTTCATAAGGAACGCCTACAGCAATCCCCTTGGCGGAGTCTATTACACTTCCCCCACCTACAGCAAGTATAAAATCTGCTTTACTTTCCCGGCATATCTTTATGCCTTCTCTAACTTTTGAAAGCACAGGATTGGGTTTGGCGCCGCCAAAATCCACCACTTCCAGTCCGGCATCTTTTAATATTTTAACAATCCTGTCATAAAGACCTGATTTTTTAATGCTTCCCATTCCATAATGCAAAAGAACTTTAGAGCCGCCAAACCTTTTTATTTCATCTGCAACAGTTGATTCGGTATTTTTGCCAAAAATAACTCTTGAGCATCCGTCAAATGTAAAATTATTCATTTTTAAAACCATTCCTTTCACCTTGATTAAGGTACAAAACAGGATAAAAACCCGTTGCCCCTAAACTTATTTTTATTTATAAATATTGTTAATTTGATTTTTCTTTAGAATTTCCCCTCTTTTTAAATAATAAGTAAAAATTAAAGTGACTTTATGCAATAAATAGTTTTACAGATATTTTTCCTGGGAGCAACACTAATTCTTTGTAAGGTACGCAAGCAATTTAAGCTATTCAAAGTTACTTATATAAGACCTATTTTATTGCCTGAATTTTACTATATTCTCAGTAATAAGTACAACATCAGGTTATTTAACTTTAGCAAAACTGGCAGGAATTGCAGAGCCGTTGGAAGTTGTCCGGTTTAAGTTTCAAATTAGATTTCAAATGATATATAATTTAATTGTTACAGCGCTTGCTTGCTGATTATTTTATTTTTGCTGTCTGGTTTCTTGTACGCGAATTATTAAAACCTGGCAGGCAGGTTAAATTGCCAAAAATTACAAAGAATCAATAACTTTTCCGATTTAGAAAGAAAGGGAATTATGAAAAAATTAATCAATAATCCGGCAGATATAGTAGATGAGCTAATTGACGGCTTTGTACTTGCCAACAAAGATAAAGTACGGAGAATAGGCAGCAATACAGTTGTTGCAAGAATTGATGCCCCGATAAAGGATAAGGTTGGAATAGTAATAGGCGGCGGTGCCGGGCATGAACCTCTATTCCTTGAGTATGTTGGTAAAGGTATGGCAGATGTTGAGGCTCACGGACAAATATTTGCAGCGCCTTCTTCTGCAATCGGGCTTGAAGCTATAAAAGCAGCGGACGGGGGCAAGGGAGTAATTCTGCTGTACTGCAATTATGCAGGCGATGTGATGAACTTTAACCTGGCACAGGAAATGGCAAGAGATGAAGGAATCAAAGTTGAAACTGTATTAGTACATGATGACATAAGTTCCGCCCCCAGAGAAAACAAAGAAGACAGAAGAGGCACAACCTCTACTCCGGTTATAATCAAGATTGCAGGAGCCGCATCAGAAACAAAAATGGAGTTTGAGCCATTAAAGTCCCTTATTGAAAAAGCAGTTGCAAATTCAAGATCGCTTGGAGTTTCATTATCAGCCTGCACACTGCCCGAAACAGGGCTGGCAACATTTACGCTTGAAGAAGGAAAAATGGAATTTGGTATGGGACTTCACGGAGAAGCAGGAATAAAGAAAGTGGACCTGATGACTGCAGACGAAACTGCCGTAACCATCCTTGACCTGCTGATTGAAGATCTTCCTTACAGAAGCGGAGATGAAGTAATAGCTCTGGTAAACGGATACGGATCAACCACAAGAATGGAAATGTTTATAATAATGAGAAAAATTCATAAATATCTTGCTAAAAAGGGCATCTCCATATATGCAAGCGAACTGGGCGAGTTCTGTACGTCACAGGAAATGGCGGGTATTTCCATTTCGCTCATAAAACTTGATGATGAGCTTAAGAAATACTATGACATGACAGCAGACAGCCCGGGATATAAGAAAGTTTAAGTCGTTTTGTCCGGTACATTTTTATTTCATATGATAAAAACTCATAGATACTTATGCCTTGTAAAAGCATAAAAAGACTGGTTTACTTATTTTTAAATAAATTATTGCTTTTATATTAATGGAAGGGGATTTAGTGAATACTATAAACGGGCTTACAAAAGAACAGGCAATGGAAAAAGCATTCAAAATTGCATATGAAGGCGAAGCAACAAGGACAAATTGCGCACAGGAAACATTTCATGCTGTTTCGTCCGTTCTGGGTTTCAGGAACCCGCAGCTTTTCAGAAGCATTTCAGCATTTGAGGGAGGTGGCGCTGTAACCACCTGCGGTTCATGCGGAGCTTTTTGTGGAGGCCTGGTTTCTTTCAGCCATTTTTTTGGAAGGACTTATAAACAGTGGCAGGAGGGTAAATCTTATATAAAAGCTTCAATACTTGGCCAGAAACTTTATAAAAAGTTTATGGAAGAATACGGAAGCATAATTTGCGGTGAAATACACAAAAAGAAATTCGGCAGAAATTTTAAATTAATGGATGAAGAAAATCTCGGCATTAATATGGAGGAGCTTAAAGCTTTTGAAGACATGGGAGCTCATGAAAATGTTTGCCCGACAGTAGCAGGCCTTGCAGCCATATGGACTGTTGATATTCTCTGGGATGAGCTTCCAAAGGATACTGATATTGAAAATATTCCATCTCCTGCTGAGGCAAAAAAGAACTTCAAGGCCAAAAACTGAATCGGAACTTATAATATTTAAAAGCAAGTCTGTTCATCTAAGAATCCTGTATTAATAAAACTTATATTGCATGGATTTGTTTTTTATGTAAATTTCTGGCAGCCTTAATTAAAAGGCCACCAGCATTAATGTTATATTATTTTTTAAATATCATCCTTCTTATAAGATCTATTGAATCAGCAGCACTACCTTTTGAAATTACTCTCTCAATCTCCTCGGGATCCATACTGTCAACAGCATCTATCAGCACTTTGAGCATTTTTATGCTTTCCCTGCAGGCTCCTATTCCATCATCCCTGTAGGGAAACTGGTCAAGTGAATACCAGCCGGAATATCCGGTTTTTTTAAGCCAGTAAATTACCTCAAGGTAGTCCTGCAAATGAGTAGCCCCTACTATTAAATCGTCATCTGCAAAACCATAATTATCATTGAAATGCATATGGAAAAGCTTATCGCCATAAAACTTACAAAGCGCTATAGTTTCAGCAACATTTTCATAGGCAAAAAATCCATGCCCGACATCAACTGTTATCCCCACATTCTTACGATCCAGTTTCTCCAGAAATGCAAGCGCTTTACCTATAGTTGCAATATAAATACGATTTCTTGGCTCCCTTATCTTGTACTCCATAGCGAGCCTGACGTCTTTATTATGATCAGCGCATTGGCCAATACTGTCAAACATCAGCTCCCAGGCCTTCGTATAATCAACCTGAAACGGATAGTCGTATCCGTCCTGTCCAGGCCATATATCCAAAAGATCGCAGTTAAGCCTTACGGCAATATCCATATATTTTTTTATTTCTTCCACGGCCATCTTCCTGACTTTTTCATCCATTGAAGCTATGGACCCGTTTCCAAAGACCGGATTTACAAAAAGATCAACGATAAGGGTGCTGACTCCAAAATTATACTTTTCAGTAAGGCTTTTGATTTTATCAATGTTTTTTTCATTGATATGCCATGTTCCAAATAACTCTATCCCGTCAAGCAGACCAACTTCTTTGGCCGCTTCAAAAAGTTCATCAACCGTCTTGTCCTGTTTATAACCTGCATTGCACCATCTGTCGCTCTGATTACCGAATATTCCGAGCGTAGTTGCAAATTTTTCATTAGCCATTTTTCCTCCTCGCATAATAAGATAATATTTTAAAAAGTTAATAAGATTTGTTGAAAATTCTGCATTGCGTCAATGAAAATTTTTTAACTGTTTTGAGCAAACTGAAATCTGTATAATTGTTTATAATTTTATAGTATAAGCATTGAATTTGTAAATAAGCTTTCAGATACATTTTTATATGATGCAACAGATACTCCGAATTGCAAATTGACAAAGTATTTTAAATATTTTAAGATTTTTTTACATTTTATATCTTTTTAAAAAATACAGGGGAGGAAAAAATGGAGTTTAAAGGTTATGACAAAAATTTCAATCTTGCAGGTAGAGTAGCTTTAATAACCGGCGCTGCCAAAGGAATAGGAAAAGCAATTGCAATGCTTTTTTCGGAAAAAGGTGCAGATATTATAGCAGTTGACGTGGACAGGGAAGTCAATAAAGTTACTTCCGAAATTGAAAAAACCGGCAGAAAAGCAATCCCTGTTATAAGCGATCTTACAGATACTAAAAATCTTGGAAAGATTGTAGACACGGGCATAAAAGAGTTCGGCAAAATTGATATACTTGTAAATAATGCAGGTATTGCCCAGGTTGATTTTGCAGAAAATATACCGGAAAACTTCTGGGATGAAACTATGGCGGTAAATGCAAAGGCTCCTTTTATGCTGACCCAGCTTGTTGGCAAAGAAATGATAAAGAAAAAATTCGGTAAA
>JACVJB010000065.1 GCA_015711775.1 Actinomycetota bacterium
AATGCTGCTACAACAAAAACAGATCCTGAGGTTGTTAGGAAAATGATTCCGTATTTTTCAGATATTTATGGCAATCCGTCAAGTCTGCACGGTATTGGCCAGAAAGCAAAAGAAGCCATAGAGCATTCAAGAGCCATAGCAGCAGAATTTATTAATGCATCGCCTGATGAAATAATATTTACCGGCAGCGGCACAGAAAGTGATAATCTGGCAATAAAGGGCGCCGCTTATGCAAATAACTTAAAAAAACATATAATAACATCTGCAATAGAGCACCATGCGGTGCTTGAGAGTTGCCATAACCTTGAAAAATCAGGATTTAAAATCAGCTACATTCCTGTGGATAATAATGGGCGGATTAAGATTAAGGAATTAAAAAAAGCTATCAGTAAAAACACTTTACTTATATCAGTAATGCATGCAAATAATGAAATAGGAACTATACAACCTGTTAAGGAAATAGGAAAAATTGCAAGAGAAAACAATATTTGTTTTCATATGGACGCAGTGCAGACCTTTGGTCATTTAAACATAGATGTTGAAGAAATTGGAGTAGATCTGCTCAGCGCCTCTGCTCATAAGCTGTATGGCCCAAAAGGAGTGGGACTGTTATATAAAAGGAAAGGTGTGAAGATAAATCCTTTAATAAACGGGGGATCTCAGGAAGGCAGCCTGAGAGCATCAACCGAAAATGTGCCGGGAATTGTCGGTTTTGCAAAAGCAATAGAGTTGTCAAAAAATCTTATGGAAAATGAAAATGCTGTCCAGGCGCACCTTAGAGACAAATTTATCCAGGGTGTTCTTGAAAATATAGAAAATGTCTTTTTAAACGGCCATCCAGTCAACCGTCTTCCAAATAATATCAATTTTTCTTTTGATTTCATTGAAGGGGAGGCAATTTTAATTGGCCTTGACATAGAAGGCATAGCTGTATCCACCGGTTCAGCATGTTCCTCAGGCAGTATGGAGCCATCCTATGTAATTAAAGCAACTGGGCGGAGCAGTGTTCTTGCAAGAGGTTCAGTAAGGTTTTCACTGGGAAGGTTTAATACTGAAGATGAAATTGATTTTACACTGGAAACGCTTATAAATTTAGTTAAAAGATTAAGAAAAATTTCTCCACTAATATCATAATTTAATGCATAAAATCAATTCAAAAATTAAAGTAATGGCCGCTATGAGCGGCGGTGTTGATTCCTCTGTTGCTGCTTATCTTTTAAAAGAATCAGGATATGATGTTACAGGCGTGACCATGTGTTTTGGTATTTCGGATAATGAAAAAAAAATGAATAACTCCACACAAAGAAACGCTGTAAAATGCTGTGGAATAGAATCGATAAATGATGCCGCCAGGGTATGCTCTTTGCTTGGCATAAATCATTATGTCTATGATTTTTCATCCGAGATGCAGAAATACGTAATAAAACCTTTTATTAAGGCATACATGGAAGGAAAGACTCCAAATCCATGTATAGAATGTAACAGATTTTTAAAGTTTGATATTCTTCTTAAAAAAGCAAAAGCGCTTGGATTTAATTATCTGGCAACAGGTCATTATGCAGGTATTATAAAAAGAAACAACTCACTGTATCTAAGCAAGGCTATAGATGAGAAAAAAGATCAGTCATATTTTCTGTATACTATAAGAAAAGAAAGTCTTAAAAATATATTATTTCCCTTATATAAATATACTAAACATGAAGTTAGAAAAATTGCCAAAAGCAACAGTTTACCCGTAGCCGCTAAGGCGGAGAGCCAGGAGATTTGTTTTGTTCCGAATGATAACTATAGAAAATTTATAGGCGTTAATAAAGAATTAAGCAATAAGCCAGGACAAATAATTGATGTTAATGGCAGTGTTTTAGGCAGTCATGATGGAGTGTTTAATTATACTGTAGGGCAGAGAAAAGGCATAAAAATAAGCTCCCGAGTTCCCTTATATGTGTTAAGTATTGACAGTAACAGTAACAATATTGTGGTTGGAAACAGATCACTTCTTGGCAGGAAAAAACTTACCGGCAAAGAACTGAACCTTCTTATAGATAAGCTTCCTGAAAGAGCTAAAGCAAAGATAAGATATAACCATAAAGAAACAGATTGTAAAATAAGACCCTTAAGCAATAGTTTAATAGAGGTGGTCTTTGATGATCCGCAGGATGCCGTTACACCTGGGCAGTCAATAGTTTTTTATGATGACAGCATTGTCATTGGCGGTGCTGTTATATCAGCTGTTAGCTGAATGATATTATTGATTCCTTCTGCTGAACTGCTATGAATTTTTTAATTTTTTTATTTATTTTTTCTTGACATTAATTATCAAAGTAATTAACATAAATACTACTATTACTACTAATTTAATAGTATTAAGTATTAAGATTTAAAATTTATAGCTCAGGGAAGGTATATGAGGATTTCAACTCGATCAAGATATGGCACAAGGCTTATGATCTATTTAGCTGAAAAATACGATAAGGGAAATGTATTATTAAAAGATGTCGCAAAAAAAGAGTGTATTTCAGAAAAATATCTGAGCCAGATTGTTATTCCGCTAAGAATGGTTGGATTAATATCCGGAAGCAGGGGAGCAAATGGCGGATATACACTCACCAGACCTCCTTCAGACATAACCATAAAAGAAATAGTAGAAGCCCTTGAAGGTGATCTTTACCTAATAGATTGTACAATGGATGAAAAAACTTGTGACAGATCGAACGTCTGTGCAAGCAAAGAAATCTGGACTGATTTAAGTCTAAAAATCATTGAATTTCTTAACAATATTAATCTTGAAGACCTGGTAAAAGTAAAACAAAAAAAAGAAATGGAATCTATCGAATATGTTATTTAAAACATTAGAAATAAATGAAAGTAAAATGTTTAATACAATAAAAAAACTAAAATCATTAAAAAAACAGCTGAAATCAACAGATGGCGTCGCAGTCGCATTTTCCGGTGGAGTTGATAGCACCTTTTTACTAAGTATTGCAAAAGACGTTCTTGGCGATAAATTGATAGCGGTTACTTTGACCTCAGCCTCCTATCCAAAAAGAGAACTGGACACAGCAATAGAGTTTGCTTCTTTTTTGAAAGTGAAACATTTCCTGGTTGAAAGCTCAGAAATGGAAGATGAAAATTTTTTAAAGAATAGCAGTATGAGATGTTATTACTGCAAAAAGACAGCCTTTAAGAAAATATTTGAAATTGCTGAAGCTAATAATATCAAATATGTAGCTGACGGGCAGAATTATGATGATATCTATGACTACAGGCCCGGATCAAGGGCAGCAGAAGAATATGGAGTAAAAAGCCCGCTTAAGCAATGCCTTCTTGGAAAGAATGAAATAAGGCTGTTGTCAAAAAAACTGGGCATCAAAGGATGGGACAGGCCTGCTTTTGCCTGCCTTGCAAGCAGGATACCATATGACACCAGAATTACTGAAGAAATTTTATTAAAAATTGACTATCTTGAAACATTTTTAATAGAAAAAGGCTTTTCACAGCTTAGGGTGAGACACCATGGAAATTTAGCAAGAATAGAAGTTATTAAGGAGGAGTTTCCACTATTTTTTGGACATCACTTAATGGAGCAAATAATTACAGAGTTTAAAAGGAAAGGCTACCTGTATATAACTTTAGATATAGAGGGATACAGGACAGGAAGCATGAATTTAGCACTTTAAATAAATCAATTTTAAAAGAAAAGGAAAAAGAAAATGACAAATTTTGATGAAAAACTGAAAATCGAAACAATTGCTCTCCATGGCGGTCAGGAAGCTGACCCAACAACCGGAGCTCGCGCTGTTCCCATATATCAGACAACCTCATACCAGTTTAACAGTACTGAACATGCTGCAAACCTTTTTGGCTTAAAGGAATTTGGAAACATATACACAAGGCTTATGAATCCTACAACTGACGTTTTTGAAAAAAGAGTTGCAGCTCTGGATGGCGGCGTTGCGGCCCTGGCAGTTGCCAGCGGACAGGCAGCTATTTCTTTATCAATTTTGAATATTGCCAAAGCCGGTGATGAAATAGTTTCTGCCGATAATCTTTATGGAGGAACATATACTCTTTTTCACTATACTTTTCCGCGTTTAGGCATAAAAGTTAATTTTGTAAACTCTTCAGATTTTGAAGGATTTAAAAAGGCAATCAATAAAAAAACAAAAGCAGTATATGCCGAATCAATTGGAAATCCAAAGCTCGATATTGCAGACCTTGAGGTTCTTTCAAAGATAGCCCACGAAAATGGAATACCGCTTATTCTTGATAACACGTCTTCGCCATATATTTTGCGGCCCATTGATTTTGGAGTAGATATAGTTGTTTACTCATCTACAAAGTTTATAGGCGGGCATGGCACATCCATAGGTGGCGTAATTGTGGACTCAGGAAAATTTAACTGGGAAAATGGCAATTTTCCCCTTATTTCCGGTCCGGAACCAGCATATCATGATATGGATTTTGTAGAGGCTCTAAGACCTCTGGGAAATATTGCGTATATCATTAAAGCAAGAGTTGTGCTTTTAAGGGATCTTGGTCCGGCGCTTTCACCTTTTAATTCCTTCCTGTTTTTGCAGGGACTTGAAACGCTTCCCGTCAGGATGGTAAAGCACAGTGAAAACGCACTATCTGCGGCAACTTATCTTGAATCTAATTCTTTAGTAAATTGGGTAAATTATCCCGGGTTAAAGATAAGCTCCGAAAAGAAAAAAGTAGAAAAATATCTTAGACATGGCGCCGGTGCAATTTTGGGGTTTGGCATAAAAGGCGGAATTGAAGCAGGAAAGAAATTCATAGATTCGCTTCAGCTTATATCGCATGTTGCAAATATTGGAGATGCCAAAACGCTGGCAATTCATCCTGCAACTACGACACACTCGCAACTTTCAGATGAAGAACAATTGTCAACCGGTGTTACCAAAGATTTTATAAGGCTTTCAATAGGACTTGAAAATATAGATGACATATTGGCTGATATTGAACAGGCATTACAAAAATCTCAGAAGTAGAAATATTGACTGAAGCTTTTAACTATTCAGAATAATTACAAATTTAAAATCTATAAAAAGGAGAAGCAGATGCGTATTTTTGAAGATATTACAAAAACAATAGGCAATACCCCGCTGGTAAGAATTAACAAGATGACTTCAGGGCTTGATGTAACATTGCTGGCAAAACTTGAAGCTTTCAACCCCCTTTCCAGTGTAAAAGACAGGATTGGTATTGCAATGATTGAATCCGCCGAAAAGGATGGCAAGATAAATAAAGATACTGTAATAATTGAACCCACAAGCGGAAATACTGGAATAGCGCTTGCATTTGTATGTGCGGCAAAGGGATATAAACTGGTATTGACCATGCCTGAGACAATGAGTGTAGAAAGGAGGCAACTGCTTAAAATATTCGGTGCAGAACTTGTACTGACTGAAGGCGCAAAAGGTATGACTGGAGCAGTAGAAAAAGCAAATGAACTTGCTGCCCAGACAAAAAATAGTTTTGTTCCACAACAGTTTAATAATCCTGCAAATCCGGAAATTCATCGAAAGACGACTGCACTGGAGCTGCTTAATGATACTGACGGGAAGATAGATATATTTATAGCCGGCATTGGAACCGGAGGCACTATAACAGGGGTTGGTGAAATACTAAAGGAAAAAATTCCACAGATAAAGTTTATTGCAGTTGAGCCTAAAGACAGCCCTGTTTTATCGGGAGGAAAACCCGGTTCCCATAAAATACAGGGTATTGGAGCCGGTTTTGTCCCTAAGGTACTAAACAGGGATATTCTCGACGAAATTATCACTGTTTCTAATGAAGATGCCGGCATTATTGCGCGACAGCTTGCCAGAGATGAGGGCATACTTGCAGGCATATCCTGCGGCGCTGCAATGTGGGCCGCACTTGAAGTTGCAAAGAGATTGGAAAGTAAAGGTAAAACAATAGTAGTGGTTTTACCAGATACAGGAGAAAGGTACCTTTCTACCTGGCTTTTCCAGGAATAGATTTGCCATAAAATGAAAAAATTAATAGCAACCGGAAAAGATTAAAGTTGTCTAATCATTTCCAAAAACACGCAGCGGTAAAATAATGCCCAGCTTTTAAAAGTTCATGCCCTGGGAATCGATCCTGGGAATATCAGTACACTGGAAGAAAGCTGATGTTTTTAAAGCCAGCTCTTCAAAGATGATGCTCTTTAGAATCGTACTATGGCTCTGATGCGAAAGACC
>JACVJB010000066.1 GCA_015711775.1 Actinomycetota bacterium
AAAACATATATTTTACAAGGGCAAACATATAAATACTCAGCTCATCACAACATTTATAGAGGATTTTTCACAGCCCAGGCTGACAACTGATTCAGAAAGGGCAGATTTGCTGAAATCTGTTTTTAAGGGAAGTGAATGAGACGGTTCTCAAAGATATGAATAGTAAAAAAACAGACAGTCAGGACAACCATAAAAAAGAGAGCTGGTTTACGGGGCTAAGGAAAAAAAACTCTGATAAAGAGATGTCCTTTATTGATCATATTGAAGAGCTTAGAAAAAGAATAATAGTAGTGATGGCAGTCTTTGTTGTTGCTTTCATTCCTGCATTTATATACAGGAATTATATAATGGATTTTTTGACTGCCCCTCTTACAGACAAAAAGCTTGTTTTTCTTGAGATAACCGAGCCTTTTCTTGTAAACGTAAAGCTTGCTTTTTTTGCAGCAGCAGCAGTTGCATTGCCTGTGCTTGTTTACCAGGTTGTATTATTTGTAAAACCTGCCCTTTCGCAAAAAGTAAGAAAAAACCTCCTTATACTTACAATTATATTTTTTATACTTTTTGCGGGGGGAATAATATTCAGCTATAAGCTATTAATACCTGTAGCGGTTAAATGGCTGCTCAGCCAGGGGGCAGGCCTTGAACAGACTCTTTCTGTAAATAAATACATCAGTTTTATAGGCTGGTTTCTTCTTGGAACAGGAATACTTTTTGAAATGCCGCTTGCTCTACTGTTTCTAATCAAAGCTGAAATAATAACAATCCCGCAGCTTCGAAAGCAGTGGAGAATAGTATATATAATTATTCTTGTTTTATGTGCTATAATAACACCAGACTGGAGCCCTGTTACGATGGGTGTTCTTGCAGTGCCGATGATACTTCTTTATGAAATGGCGCTGCTTCTGGCAAAGCTATTTAAATAGTTTTTGCAGTATTATATGAAGAAAGAGGTGAATTAAAATAATGTTTGGTTTAGGATGGCAGGAACTTCTAATAATTTTATTTATTGCCCTTATTATTTTTGGCCCGAGGAAACTGCCTGAGATAGGAAAATCGCTTGGTCAGGCAATAAATGATTTCAGGGGAAGCACCAAAAAAGCGACTGATGAGGCAAAAAAAGAGCTTAAAGATATTGAAAATACAATTAATGAATCTGTAAAAGGAGACGAATAGACAGCCAGGAATTATCAGGCGGGTTTGTTTTAAACTGTTTTTTAACTGTGTTTGCAGCATTTACATTTTTGTAGATTTAGTATAGTTATTAAAAAGTGGTAAGGAAAGTGCTTAAATGCCAAAAACCCTATGCTGTTGTAACAGACAGCGCTTCTGATATACCTAAGGATTATGCGCAGAAGTATAATATAAATATTGTTCCCCTCTACATTCACTACAATGGGCTGGAATTTAAAGATGGCCTTGATATCCAGTCTGAGAAAATCTACTCCCTCCAGAAAGAAAAGAAAGCCATATTTATGTCATCCTCTCCATCGCCGAAGGATTTTGTTGAAATATACTCCCTGCTGCTGGAAAAATATGAAAGGATAATCTCCATTCATTTAAGCGCTAAGCTTTCTGCTGTTACTAAATCAGCAAGAATAGCGGTAGAACTTTTAAAAGCTGAAAAAAGAATAACAGTTTATGATTCGCTTTCAGGTACTATGGGTACCGGGTTTATGGCAATTGCCGCTGCACAAGCCGCCTTCAAAGGCGTTACTTTTGAAAAAATGCTGGAATCTCTTGAGTTTTTAAGAGACAATACTATGCTTTTCGGGACAATTAACACCTTAAGATATTTAAAGAGAAGCGGGCGCGCCCCTGCAGTAGCATGGATAGTTACAGCAGCATTCAGGATAAAACCACTGCTTGGCATTAAAAATGGTGTTGTTGAAATGATCGGCATGACTGTTACAAGATGGGCCTCTCTTGCGGCAATAACAGGAATGGTAATAAGAAGGTTTAAAAAAGAAAAATGGGTTCTTGTATCAATTATTCATTCACTTTCTAAAAATGAGGCAATAAAAATAATGAAAAAGCTTCAGAGTAATCTTAACTGTGTTGAATCTATTATTGTTGACTGCACCCCTGTTGTGGGGGCTCATACGGGGCCGGGGCTTATTGGGATAATTATAAGCAGGCTTGACAGGCAAACTGCAGAACTGTTTATATAATAAAAGTTAAACCATATCTTTTTCCCCGAAAACTGTTGCGGAAAATATATAAATTTCACATTTGCTGTCCAGGTAGCAGTTACGTCCAAGGCCTGCTTTAAGGCATGTATGCTCAAGAAACTCATTTCTTGTCCAGTTGTACTCAGTTGCAACCTGCGGAAGGAGCAGTCCCTGGTAAAAACCTTTTTTGATAAAAATTCCATGCACGCCAACTTCAATTTTTTCAATATCTGTTATTTTCTCAAAAGGAGAGAGCACAGAAATCTCTATATCTATATCTCCCAGCTCATTTTCAGAGACAGGACTGAACCTCGGATCATGGCTGCATGCTTCAACGGCCATTTGCATTACTGTCCTGTATAAAGGTCCCCTTCCAACCACATTGCCTATACAGCCCCTTAAATTATTATTTTTGTGTATAGTAACAAATGCCCCGCAGACAGCATTGAGTGTTTTATCATCAATGTTAAATTCAGGCAGCTTCTGCCCGGTAACGGTACATTCAATTGTTTTTCTTGCAATATCAAGCAATATTTTTTTCTGTTTTTCGTTTAAATCAAGGCTTGCCATTTTAATTACCTTTCCTTATAAAATACGGCAGAAGCATATCCTACAACTGCAGATCTGTCGCCGCTGACATCTCCTGAATTTTTATAGCATATTACTTCTGAGCTGTCAGCTCCTAAAAGCTTTGATGCAATCATGGCAGCAGCAACCGGCCCCCCGCCGCACATTTCATACTCATCTTTTACTATTGAATCAGTGAATTTAACCGGATCAAATTCTTTAAGGGCGCTGTTTACCCGCATATCAAGATCTTTGGCATTATCATAAGGATGATAATGCGACAGGTCAGTGCTTGCAATTATAAGTATATCCTGGCCCTTAAAAACACTGCCAATGGCATTTCCAAGGCTTTCAATATTGGCCCTGCTCTGGCTACCCATTACAACAGGCACTATTTTAAAATCCTCAAAGATAACCTGCAGAAACGGGAGCTGCACTTCCAGGCTGTGCTCCTTTCTGTGTCCGTAGTTTGATATCTGTATAAAGCTTGCATACTGAGGCTCCCGGGTAAGAGCTCTGCAACCTGCAACATCCACTTCAACAGCGCCAAGAGGCGTTTTATATGCTTTACCTGCAAAGACCGAGTTGAAATCAAAATACTCTGCATGCGAAGGGGCAATTATAACAATGCTGTCATAAGAATTATGCCCAATTTGCTTGTAGGAACATGCAGCAACCTCTCCAGAGTATATATATCCCGCATGCGGGCACACCAGCCCCTTTATATTTTTAATGTCTTTAAAAGTTGCATTTTTAAGATATGAACCGATTGTTTCCCTAAGCGCTTCGGGATTTGCGGAATAAAAGCTTCCCGCAACCACGCTTTCCCTTACCTGGTTTTCAAACATAGTATCACCGCCAAATTTTTTATTAATATATTTATTTCCTGAATTTAAAAATTAAAAACAGGACAATATTTATAATAACTGTAAGTATTATACTTAAAAGTATAGATGTTGATACGGGAAAATGAAAACTGAAATTTTCCCTGCGTATATTTATATCTCCCGGCAGCTTACCAAAAAAAGGTATTTTTGCGCCAAGAAAGATTATAAGGCCAATAACAGCTATCCCTATTCCTGCAAATATCAATATTTTGCCGATACCGGAAAAATTATTAAAACTCATGATAACAATATTATAATTAATACAACTATTTTCATAGATAATTAAAGAATTGAAAAGCATAAAACGGTATTTTTCCATTAGCGTCTTGTATAAAAATGTGCCTGAAATTATCTTGACATTGGCAAAATAGATTAGGATAATATGTAAGCTAATTTATGCAGACTTTTTTTTAAAGGTTTGCCGGCGTAGCTCAATTGGCAGAGCAGCTGATTTGTAATCAGCAGGTTGTCCGTTCAAGTCGGTCCGCCGGCTCCACTTTTTAAAGTGGGCTTATAAAAATATATGTTGTTTTATGATAATAAGTTAAGCAAATTTTTAAGATATTTTAAATTTCTGCATTACTCGTATATAATTAACCCTGCGGTTAATTTTCTTGTGGAGGGGTGCCCGAGTGGTCAAAGGGAGCAGACTGTAAATCTGCCGGCGTACGCCTACAGAGGTTCAAATCCTCTCCCCTCCACCATTTTTAAAATCAGGCTTATTAATAATTAATTTTCTTTGTTAACAGGACTGATTAACAAAATTATTAAGTAGCTGTCCGGCTTTTATTTCCGGGCAGTTTATTATATTATTGCAGGCCCGCATAGCTCAGTCGGTAGAGCGTTTCCTTGGTAAGGAAAAGGTCACCAGTTCAATTCTGGTTGCGGGCTCCACCGCAAGCTATTATCGTTTACAGTATTTCTTTTTTAGCATAGAGAAATCGAAATTATATTTTTATTCCAAATATATCTTTTATGTTGATAGTAAAATAACCCTATTTTGGATTTTTCATAATTTTAATTTGATTTAACATTGACAATAAATATTATATAAGTTACTATATATATAACTTATATAATAATCTTTTTATTTGAAAGGTTAGAATGATTTCGGAATGGCTAAATCGAAGATATGAATATTTATGGGAAACCTTCCAGGCGTCTCCATTTCGTTTTGAAGATGCACTAAAGGTCCTGACTGAAAAATCACATGATCCAAAGGAACAGATAAATGTAATACTTTCAGAGCTAAGAAAAAGTGGTGTCATTAAAGTTGATTTTGATCCTGATGATGCCAGGAAAAGAATATATAAACTTAAAAGCAGAAAGGATATCATTGCAGATACTCTTACAATAGAGAATAAAACTCTTTCAAGAAGTGACCTTGAAAAGCTACTAAAATCTGCCGCTGACCTTATAAGAACAAGAGTTGATTATACTTTTATATTGATACTTCTTTTTTATAAAAGAATAAGTGATAAATGGGAGATAGAATACGAAGATGCTTATAAGGAAGCGCTTGCAGACGGCTTTGATGAAAAGGAAGCAAAAGCAGAGGCCGGAAATTCTATTTACCATGACTTTGATATTTCAGAAGAACTTTTATGGGAAAGCATCAGAAAAGATCCTGCAAGAATACCTGAGAATTTCTCACTTGCAATGAAGACAATCTCTGAAAAAAACCCTGAGCTCAAAGCTGTTTTTGACAATATTGATTTTATCCAGTTTACGACAAGTGTAGAAAATGCAGAAATTCTAAGACAACTGGTAGAGCTTCTAAGCGAGAAATCTCTTCATCATGTTTCTCCTGATATTCTTGGGGATGCCTATGAGTGGATACTTAGATATTTTGCCCCTCAAAAAGCAAAAGAGGGAGAAGTTTATACTTCAAGGCAAGTAATAAATCTAATTATTAAAATGCTTAATCCCCAGCCGGGCGAAAGTGTATATGATCCGGCCTGCGGTTCCGGTGGAATGCTTATAAGCTCATATAAGTATATTGAAGAAACACAGGGCAGAACTGTTGCCGACAGACTGGAGCTTTACGGTCAGGAGGCAAACCATAAAACTCTTGCACTTGCAAAAATGAATCTCTATATACATGATATAAGGAATGGGCAGCTAAGTTTAGGTGATACCCTGCTGTATCCCAAGTTTAAGGATTCGGGCACTTTTAAAAAATTTGATATTGTTATAGCCAATCCCCCCTGGAACCAGGATGGGTATGATGAAGACACATTAAAAAAAGGAGAGTTTACAACTGAGAGATTTGAATACGGGTTTGCTCCCAAACAGTCTGCAGATTGGGTATGGATTGAGCATATGCTTGCCTCAGCAAATAATAAATCCGGCAGAGTAGGCGTTGTAATAGATACAGGGTGTCTTTTCAGGGGAGGAAAAGAAGGCAATATCAGGGAAAAAATAGTAAAAAAGGATTTGATTGATACAGTTATACTTCTTCCTGAGAAGCTTTTTTACAATACCGGAGCTCCTGGCGCAATAATTATTTTTGTTAAAAATAAAGATGATAAAAAGAAAAATAAAATACAATTTATAAATGC
>JACVJB010000067.1 GCA_015711775.1 Actinomycetota bacterium
AGATTTCGGTTTTCTTATAGTTTTTTGTTTTCCTGGCTGCTTTTTTATAATGCCCGGATCCTTTAAAGCATCTTTTATATTGTTTAACCCTAAGTCCTGTACGCTTGTCATAGCTTTCCCGCCTTCGGCAAGAGGACTTTCTTCAGCAGGTTCTTTTTTGCTTTCCTGGAATTTTTTAAGCCTGAAATTTTCTTTTATTTCATTTTCAATTTTTAAAGCAATATCCCTGTTCTGCATGAGAAACACTTTTGCGTTTTCCCTGCCCTGTCCTATCCTTTCTTCCTTGTATGAGTACCATGATCCGCTTTTTACTATAACTCCATTTTCAGTTCCGACATCTATAAGACTTCCCTCTTTTGAAATTCCCCTGCCATACATAATATCAAATTCTGCGCTTTTAAATGGAGGGGCCACTTTATTTTTAACAACCCTTACCCTGGTTCTTGAGCCAATTACTTCTGTTCCTTCCTTAAGATTGTCAATCCTGCGTATATCGAGCCTCACGGAAGAATAATACTTCAAAGCCCGCCCTCCGGGAGTTGTTTCAGGATTTCCAAACATTATCCCAATTTTTTCCCTGAGCTGATTGATAAAAATCACTGCAGTTTTTGTCTTATTTACAACCCCAGTGATTTTTCTTAAAGCTTTGGACATTAGCCTTGCCTGGAGGCCGACATGCATGTCTTCCATTTCACCCTCAAGTTCAGCTTTTGGAACAAGAGCCGCAACAGAATCTATAACTATTGCATCAAGGGCGCCGCTTTTAAGCAGTATTTCACATATATCCATTGCCTGTTCCCCGTTGTCAGGCTGGGAAAGCAGCAGCTCTTCAGTATTTACGCCAAGAGCCCTTGCATATATCGGATCCAGGGCATGCTCCGCATCTATAAATGCTACTGTGCCTCCTTCTTTCTGGGCATTTGCAATAATATGAAGAGCAAGAGTTGTTTTTCCGGAAGCTTCAGGGCCGAATATTTCAGTTACTCTACCTCTTGGTATTCCTCCTATTCCTAGAGCATTGTCAAGTTCAATGGAGCCGGTTGGAATAAATCCGATATTTAACGATATATCATCCTGTCCAAGCTTCATTATTGAGCCTTTTCCATACTGTCGTTCTATCTGGGACAGGGTATTTTCAATCACACGCTCCCTCTCATTGTATTCCATTTAAAACCTCCGAAAACATTTAAAAATAATTGACTATTTATGCTTATGCACAATTATATCTTAAATTAACAGCTTTTACAATTTTTTATTATTGCAATTCAAACTCTTCAATTATATTATACTCTGCGCCTGCCGGTTTTAATATACTTTCATAAAGAGCAATGTGAGAGCACAGTAAGGGCTGGCAATATTTTATATTAATTGCTGCTGCTTTTCTGGTAATGTCCTGGATATTTTTTAATCTTGCAACGGTTATATGGCTTACAAACTTCCTTTTTTCTTTTCTTACCTTTATTTTACTCAGGTTATCTTCAAGCAGAGTAAATAATTTTTCCAGACATTCACTCTCTTGTGCCACCTCTACAAATACAACCCTTGCCGCTTTTAGCGAAGGAAACGCATCAGGAAAATTCCCGCAAGTATAATAAAATTTTTTAAAATTTTTCGAAGTAAGGCATGCCGCTTTTTTTATTTTGCTTATCTTGTCAATGCTTATGTTTCCCAAAAATTTCAAAGTTATATGGAGATTTTCTGCCGGAATAATTTTTACCTTAGAATCAGCAGCCTGCATATGCTTACTTAATGGAATTATCTTTTTATAAAGAAACTCCCTGTAATTTCGTGGAACAGGCACAGCGATAAAAAGCCTTTTAAAGAGAGAGGTTTTATTTTCATCTGGCATTGCAAATATCTTTTTTTTTAAAATCGGCGATTTTAAATGTAAGTGTCATTCATAATATTAACAACATATGTTTTTAAAACTAAATTATGATAAAAGTAAAATAATGCTTATATCAATTAATGATTATTTAATATTGCAAGTCTTAACCGGTTTAAAATAAACTGAGCCGTCCTGAATTTAATATCAGCTCTTGTGCCAATAAATTTTTTTTCGTATATTTCCTCAAAATTACCGGGTCCTGCTATGCAGGTAAATACAAGACCGACTCTTTTTCCTTTCTCGGGTGTAGTGGGCCCGGCTATGCCTGTTGCGCTTACTGCATAATCGCTGTTAAAGATCTTTTTTACATTTTCAGCCATTGCAATACAGACTTCCCTGCTTACAGAACCCTTGTCGGCGATAAGATTTCTATTAACCCTCAGCAGCTTACTTTTAATATCATCATTGTATGAAATAATGGAACCACAAAAATAATCTGAGCTTCCGGCAGTATCTGTAATAAGGCTTGAGATAAGACCGCCCGTTATTGACTCGGCAGTGCATATGGAAATATTCTTACCGCATTTTTTTATTGCCTTTTTTATCCCGTCGCCAATTGCGCCCTGACCTTTCCAGTATATGTGCTCTCCTATTACTGCCCTTATCCTGTCTTCCACTTTCCTCAATTTTTTTTTACATGATGCAGTGTTTTCAGATCTTGCAATAAGCATAATTTTTATAAGGCCCGGATTTGCTGTAACGCCTATATCAACCCCCATGCTCTGGGCAAAAGGCTTTATTTCCTTAATTGAAAACTCAAGCTGGCTTTCACTTATGTCAGTTGAAAGAAGTACGGATTTTTTTATTACCTGCCTTGACAGATCACCGGTTAAATAGAAGGTTTGTTTTTCGGCGGCTATTTTACTTATGAAGGGTGCCACGTCTTTTTCAAACATATCCGTCATTTCTCTTGGCACTCCCGGTATTGAGAAAATATATACCTGTCCTTTGCGTGCAATAAAGCCGGACGCACTGCCAACTCTCGGGGTTATCGGTATGCTGCCTTCAGGAATATAGGACTGGCGCAACAGGTTTTCAATTATTTTTTCATTTTTTACATACTTAAGGAACTTCAGGCTTGAGCTGTCAAGCTTTTTATCCCTTACAAGGCCTGCGCCCAGAAAACCTGCAACAGCGCTTCTTGTCAAATCATCATCTGTGGGGCCAAGCCCGCCACTTATAATGACGATATCGCTTAAATCCGTACATATCTGGAGCGATTTAATTATATCTTCCTCATTATCCCTGACTGTCAGCATATAATTGCATTCAAGGCCCATATCCGTCAGAACCTCAGCAATATACTTGGAATTTGTATTTAATATAAGGCCGAGATTAATTTCAGTGCCAATGCTCAATATTGAAAACCTCACTGCTGTCCGCCCCCAACCATTTCATTTAACTCATCTCTTGAAACCAGCACTTCCCTGGGTTTGCTTCCGTCATAAGTTCCAATAAAACCCTTATCTTCAAGCTGGTCAATTATCCTTGCCGCGCGGGAATAGCCAAGCCTTAGTTTTCTCTGAAGCAGCGAGGCTGACGCATGCCCCATTTCCACAACAACCTTTAAGGCATCATAAAGTAAATCATCATCCTCAACAGCCCGCTCCTCCTTTTTTGCAAACCTTTCTGTTATTTCAGGGTTGTACTGCGCTTTAACCTGGTTCTTAATATAATTCGTTATAAGGCTTATTTCTTTGGTTGTAATAAAAGCTCCCTGCAGTCTTTCCGGCCTGTGCGCCTGCGGTGAAAGATAAAGCATATCGCCTTTCCCAATTAATTTTTCCGCACCGGCATGTTCCAGTATGACCCTTGAATCTGTATAATCTGTAACTCTGAATGCAATGCGGGCCGGTATATTTGTCTTTATAAGCCCTGTCAGTATTTTTACCACCGGTTTCTGCGTGGAGATTATAAGATGGATTCCTACAGCTCTTGCCATCTGCGCAAGCCTGCATATGCTGTCTTCAACTTCTGACGCAGCAACCATCATCAAATCAGCCAGCTCATCTATTATTACAAGTATATAAGGAAGAGGTTTTAATTCTGAGTCTTTTTCTGCGTCTTTTTTTACCATAAAATTAAACTCTTCAAGAGTTTTACAATTATAATCCAGCAGCATCTGGAACCTGTTTTTCATCTCTTCCAGCACCCATGAAAGTACATGCGCTGCTTTTCTCGGATCAACAATAACCGGCGCAAGCAGATGAGGGATGCCATTATACATACTCAGCTCAACCATTTTTGGATCCACCATTATAAGCTTAACCTCACTTGGCCTGGCTTTCATAAGCAGAGCCACTATTATTGCATTAAGACATACACTTTTACCTGAATTTGTTGCGCCTGCAATAAGTATATGCGGCATATTATTAATTGTCATATTTACAATCTCGCCAGAAAAACTTTTGCCAATCGGTACTGTAAGAAGATCGTCTCTGGAGCTTTTATCCGATGGCAGCATAATATCCCCGAGAGTTACGAGGCTCCTGACTTTATTGGGCACCTCAATACCAATAGCGGACTTACCTGGAATGGGAGTAAGAAACCTCAAATCAGGAGAACCCAGAGCCACGCAAAAATCATCCTCCAGACTCAATAATTTTGATACCTTAACTCCCTGGGAAAGCGCGACTTCATAAAGAGTAATTGAAGGACCACGTGTTACTGATGCTATTTTTGCAGGCAGATTAAAATAATAAAATAACTGATTCAGTGTTGTGACATTTTCTGCAACATTCTGCTTATATAATTTCGGGGAAAGTACATCTGATTTTTTTAAAATATTTAGCGGCGGAAGCTTATAGTCCTGGTCCATCTCACTTTCATCATACATTGGTATTTTCAGCTGATCCTGTATTGAAGCGCTCACCAGGCCGGATTTCCCTGAAGAGTCTTTAGGATGTTTTTGCCCTGTAAAGTCTTTTGAGCCATCGCTTGACGGTTTAAGCACTTTTTCAATATTAAAAACTCCAGATCCGGCCTGCCCGTAATCTGAACCTGCTTTTCGGGATACCTCGCCAGTATTAACTTCAAAATCCTTTATAACCGGGGGTTTTATTCTGACGCTATTGTCTTGCCTCTGCTGAGTCCGCTCCGGTTCTTTTAATTTATTAGGTAAAACCTTTTCCGCAGCACCATTATATGAGCTTTTATCGCTAAAGATAATTTGTTTATCCAATATAGCATTATTCTGCTTCCGGGAAGATATTTTCCTTGCAATATCTATTATTGAGAGCCTGGTAATTACAAGTATGCCTATGACAGCAAGTGCGCAAAGAACTGCAATAGCTCCCGCATTGCCCACAAGCCTGTAAAGGCCGTAATATATAGCGGCTCCTATAACCCCGCCCCGTGATTTTACAAAAACCGGATCAAAAATATTTGTATACTTAAAATTACCTGAAAATAGTCCTGAAGCTGCAATGAATATAAGGAAAAAACCCCAACCGAATCTTGATGGAAGTAACTTTATGCGTCTAATAAAAAAACTTATGCCCCAAATAAAAAGCAGAAGGGCAGCTGCATACTTGGTTATTCCAAAAATATATGAAAGAAAATCATTTATATAATCCGATATAATGCCGGGTCTGCCAAATTTAAAAAAGCTTAAAAATAAAAGAATTGATAAAAGAAGAATAATAATGCCGTAAACTTCCGGGCGCCTGCTGACATATTGGTTCTTTTGCCTGACCCCGTTTTTTTTTGATTTTGACAAAGATCTGCTGTTTTTTTTCATTTTAAGACTTTTTAGTTCTTTTTTACTATAGGCATTACTGCATTTTTACAATACCTGTATTTAATTATTGTATAAAATGACTTCTTTGTAAACTTTGTTTATTGCTGCTTTTTTTCGCATAAATTATTATTTATATTATTTAAAGTCTTATAATTTTAAATTCTAAGCTGTATCTATCACCTTTGCAATAATAATCGGCCTTGCGCTGATTCTCTTTGAAATATATTTTTCAAAAGATTCTTTCACGCTGTTTTCAATTAATTGGATGTTTATCATATTATTGGCAAAACACTTTCTTACTGTTTCAGTTATTATCTCTTTTGCGTCTTTCATAATATTTTCAAACTCTTCCATGTATATAATGCCTTTTAAAACGAAATCAGCTTCCCTTATTATTTCATTCTTTTTGGAATCTATAACTATTGTAGTAATAATAATTCCATTCCTGGAAAGAATTTTCCTGTCTTTTAATACTATATCTTCAGTATTTCCAGAACCGTAACCATCTATATATATATTCTGAAGTGTTA
>JACVJB010000068.1 GCA_015711775.1 Actinomycetota bacterium
CCAGGGGAGTTACAAAATCACTGTCAAGAGCAAATAAAAGTTCCGGAATAATAATATGCTGCTCAAGCTGTGTGGTTTTCATTTCTCTTTTTCTGAAACTGCAGATTCCAAACTCATATTCTCCATTACAGCTTACTGTTCCCAGTCTCCCATAAAATTTGTGTATAGGCGACTGCCCCATAGGTTCTTTTGCTCCCTCCTCCGGAAACTTTACCAATTGTGCTATGCCTTCTAGATTTTTCTCGGATGCATCCTGGATTTTTAGCTTTATCATGTCGGCTCCTTCCTTTTTCCCTGACAAATATTTAACAGATATGATTAATACAATAATTCATTTTATAACATTTATAAATCTTGTTGAACTTTAAATTTTTAAGCAGGGTTTTATTCCTTTTTATTATTTATGGGATATCTACCATATTCTGCCGCATATCTGTACATTGTTATAATATTTTCTGCAGGAGTATCATTTTGTATATGGTTTGCAGGGGCCAGTATATATCCGCCTCCCGGTGCAAACGCGTTTATCCTTGCCTCTACCTCCTTTATAGTGTCACTCCGCGTACCTGGCAGTGCTTTCTGTATATCAATGCCACCATGGAAACACAAATCTCTGCCGTATTTTTCCTTAAGTTTAAAAGAGTCCATTCCGGTGCATAAAGGCTGAACAGGATTCAGGATATCTACACCAAGCTCAATAAAATCATTTATTAAAGGTTCTATTGCCCCGCAGGAATGAAACCAGATTTTTACATGTGGTGCCTTTGATCGGATGAATTCATAGACTTTCTTTTCTGAAGGCTTAAAATATTTCCTGAACATTTCAGGAGAGATAATCAATCCGGTTTGTGTTCCCAGGTCCGCTGCCCGCTGGATTATATGAACATACGGACCAACTGCATCAAGATACATGTCCCACAATGATATCTCGATATCTGTTACTTTATCGACTATATAAAACATAAGCTTTTCATTATCTGCCATATCAAGGAACAATTCATCTATTGAACGCAGGTAATAGCACCTTTCAAATATCCCTGCTCCGTCCAGCACTGCTTTTGCTACTACTGCATAATCTGTATTTTCATAATAATGCCTGGCTCTTTCTTTCAATTCTTCCATATCCCAGTTTTTTAAAACAGGCCATGGATATTTTCTTATCTCAACGAAAGATTTTCCTTTAAGGGGAAAATAAACAGGATAGGAACCTTCCCTGCTCCAGGTTATATCCCAATAATCTGTTACTGTTCCATCATTATGTTTTACTGAAACAGGTTTATCTTTTGAAAAAAGCCATACATGCCGGAAATCAATATCAAATGCTTCAAGTATTCTTTCATCATAATAGTTGGCGGTGCTTCCCTGTCTGTAGGGCTTGATTTCTTCTTCAAAACCAAGCAGTTTCCGTAATTTATGGTATGCCGGATCCACTATCAGCCCGCCTGTTCCTCCGAGATCAAGAGGAACCCTGTCCGGTTCTTTTAGCGAAATCGTTTTAAATACTCTTTCTCTATGATTCATATATTTATCCTTTTGATGCCAGTTTTTCAAAAACTTCTTTATTTTTTTCAATTATATATTTGTAGGCAGAAGAAAGTCTCGCGTATTTCTCATTTGTCTTTTTTTCCACTTCAAATATTTTTCGGGTACTAACAAATTCCTTTGCTGTATCAGCTATGTTTTCAAACATTCCTATGGCATATCCGCCTATAATTGCCGCGCCAAGTAGGGCGCAGTCATCTCTGTCAAGCTGTTCATAAGGCACCCCAAGCGCATCAGTTTTTATCCTGTTCCATAATTCTGAAGTCGCTCCTCCGCCTCCTATTACTCTAGCATTTTTAAAAGAAAGGTCCCGGTAATATTCCCTCATTACTTTCAAGCATCCGTAATACTCATATGCATAACTTTCAAGCAGAGCCCTGTAAAAATGAACCTTTGTATGAACAAAAGAATGACCTATCCACATTCCACGTATATCAGGATTAAAAGGGAGCGCCCTGCCTCCAAGCAAACCTATGCACATAAGGTTATCTGAACCGGGACTTATTTTATCGGCTTTTTTATCCAGAATCTGGAAAGCTGTTGTATTGTTATCCAAAGCATATTGTTTTTCTTCAAAAGCAAAATTGTTAATAAACCAGTCTATTGCAGACCCTGAACCGAAAATAAAAAAAAGGGGGAAATATTGACCGGATATTGCCGATGGCAGGGTTTCAAGCATTTTATACTTGATATCAGGTATAAAGGCATTCGTACAAAGACTCATTGCAGAGATTGTGCCGCATTCATCCACAAGGATACCTGGCATTACTGCGCCAGCGCCGATACAGCCTGAAACCTTATCTCCCGCACCACATACTACCGGTATGCCCTCAACAAGACCACAAAGAGCTGCTGCCTGGCTGGAAAGTTTGCCAACTACTGTACTTGAATCAACAATAACAGGCAGGACACTGCTGCTGATTCTGAACATGGAACACAATTTTTCTGACCAGGCCATTTTCCTTATGTCTGCAATCCCTGTCCAGGTCAGATACGTATTGCCAATAAAAGCATCTTCAGCTTTCTTTTTTGTCATTATACCTGCAACATAACTGCTCAGGCCTATATACTTTACAATCCTGGAAATTTCGCTTTTATATTCTTTTTCAAACCATTTTATTTTTTTTGCCATAAAAGGAAGGTTTGTGCCTGACAAGCTTAAAATACTTTCTGCATCCACAGCATTATTTATAATCCGGTTCTGGCGGGTATCCAAAGTTCCGGACCATATTGTAACAGCGTTCCATTCCCTGTCGATACCAACCGCTCCTGCCATCTGCCCCGTAAAAACAATGGCTTTGACATCTCTGGCAGAAAGTCCTGAATCTTCTACCAGAGTTTTGAGTATCTTTATCAGTATTGCTGTATAATCATCAGCATTCTGCTCAAGTGAACCGTCTGCCAGATATTTTTGAGGGGCTTTTTCTTTAAGAACCATTCTGCAATTGCCCCTTTCGTCATACAAACCTGCTTTCACATAGCTGGTTCCCAGGTCAGAACTTATTATTAAATTTTTGCATTTCATACAATTTCTTTTCTTAATTCCGGATAATCGCTGAGCTTATAAAGCTCATTAAAGAAATATTTTATATTTTCAAATGAAACTTCTGGGGGTATGTGATGATCGCAGCCCGGGAAAAAACCTCCGTTTGCAATTAATTCTTTAGTCTTTGCGATTTCCCGGTCAATATCTGATTTGCTGCCTGCAAGGGCCCGCTTATCAATATTACCGAACATTATGAGATTTTTACCAAATTTCTTCCTGTATATTCTTGCATCCATGCCTGAGGCACATTCAAGAGGATATGTAGCATTTATTCCGGCATCTATCCAGAGAGGCATTAATTCATCCAGATTTCCGTCACTATCAAGTATAATAGCATCGACACCATTGCTATGCAGAAGTTCCGTTATCTTCTTATACCTCGGCGTCATGAATTCCCTGAAAAATTTTGGAGATATAAGTGGCCCTTTGTTGTAACAAATATCCTCCCAAACCCAGACCCATTCAAGTTTTAATCCTGAATCAAAGACTTTTTTAAGCAGTTCATAGGCAAAATAAGTCTGCCAGTCCATCATATCTTCTAAAAGTTTAATATCTTCGTAAATTGCATATGAAAAATTCTCAAGACCCATATAGTTTCTTGGCATTCCACATAATGAATATGAAAACATGCCCAGAGGAAAATCCCTTTCTTCCCATTTTTTCCCGTTATGTTCCGGTTTTACGGGCCAGTTCATGTTTTTATCGCTCATAATATCCCAGCCTTCGGGGAACCGCGCCGGTGTAGAAGGGTCAAGCCTTTTTTTAAACATCTCCCAACTTTTTCTGTCAGTAACCGGGTATTTAATGTATTGAGGCATTGATATAAAATCACCTTTTCTTCTTCTAACTGTACTTCCATCTTTTTCTATAAGCTCTATATAGGTACCATCATCTTTTAACATTTCTATTTCAAATAAAGGTTCAAGCGGAGGCGCCCATGGGGGGTTCATATTCTTGCCTAAACCCTGTATTGCGCCATTAGGCCGTATTGTCTCATTCTGATTTTCATAACCCAAGAAATACATATTGGCTTCTTTAACATTTTCCATGTTTATGACCGGCATTCCTTCTTTTAACCATCTATCGTAAGTATCATTCCAGCAAAAAAGACCAAAGGTAAAAAAATCATTGGGCCTTTCGAATCTGCAGATTTTCTTGAAGCGTTCGCGGGCATTCATTGTTACCTCCACCTTTTAGCATTTTTTATAATAATTATATTATTGCTTAAAATTTAAAGTAATGTTATAACTAATAATATATTTTTGTCAATTTATTTTAATATTTTTATATTTGTTATAACTAATAAAAAAACCGGAATTTTTTGGAACATTGAAAATTTCCATTTATTTATAACTGGAAATTAGAGTAAAGAATGATATTTAAAGATTTTGAGCTTAAAAAATCAGCAAGTTCTCCCTATCACTCTCAGATACACGATTATCTGTTGGAGAAAATAAATAATAATGAGCTTAAGGCTCTGCAGAAACTTCCCAATGAAGAAATGCTAAGCAAGGTTTTTGGAGTCAGCAGGATTACAATAAGGGCAGCTCTGAAGGAGCTTGAGCTAAAGGGTGAGATAATGAGGACAAAAGGTATTGGTACTGTTATAAAAGAGAAAAACCGGCAAAGCGCTGGAAATGAAACAATGCACAGAAAAAATCCGGAATACAGGATTGTGTCCTTTATGCAGGACAGAGTGGGCCAAATAAGCCAGGAAGAATGGAAACCAGTCTTAAGGCCGGCAAACAGGGAGCACAAAATTGCCTATGCTTCCCTAGCAAAGGGTTACTGGTGGTATCATAATCTTGTTGAGCAAAGCATGGTATCAGCTGCAGAATCAATGGGCTGTAAAGCTTTTATCTTGAATAACAATCTGAACAGGGAAACAGCAATAGAAAATGTTAAGATAGTTATAGAATTGTTTAGAAAGAGCGAGATTGATTTCTTTTTAAATGCCCAGTTTTATACAGAAACAAATAATCAAATTTCAGCAATGCTCGAAGAGGCCCGATTACCCTCATGTTCAGTGGATATTGCTTTTCCGAATTTTCCATATTTTCATGTCGACGATTACAAAGGAAATTTTTTAGCGGGAGAATGGCTGGGTAATTATGCAGTGAATAACAGATGGAACATCAGTAAAATGAGATTTGTCTATTTTGATCAGATGGGAACTAAAGAGCTCTCAATCTTAAGGAGAAAAGGCGCAATTGATGGAATAAAGTCAATTACAGGCATAAAGGAAGGAAATATTGACATAATAAAACTGAAACTGGGAAAACTTGAAAATTCAAGAAAGATGATGCTTAAATGGCTGGACAGGCACCCTGATTGCCATAATATAGCCATAGCAGGCAGCCATACTTATCCAACACTTGGAGCTCTTTATGCTCTCAGGAAGACTGGACGAGAAAGTGAGGCAGCTATTTGCGGGCTCGGAGGGTCCCGGGAAGAACTGGTAGAGATATGCAGACCTGAAAGCGCTTATAAAGCTGTTGCAAGCACTTTCCCTGAAAAGTACGGCACCATAGCTATTCCCTTTGCTGTAGATTACCTTGAGGGTTTGCCTGTTCCTGCAGATATTAAGGGCTATACCTTAATAATCACAAAAAATAATATAGGGAGATTTTATCCCGAATTCTCGCTGAAATGAATTTTTTACACTGCACTGTTTTTCAATATTAAAAAATATAGTTAGTGGGTTATTTATATGATATCAGTAAATAACCTGTAAAATATGATATCCTATTATTAATAGAATATAACGAACGCCCATATATTAATATAGATTTTTTTCAATTGTTATATAAATATACTAAAGATTAATCATAATCAGTAATATATATAAATAAAAGAATTAATTTTATATTCTATTAATATATAGAATATGAATTATATTTTTATAAAAAATGTATTTTAATATTAAAAAGTATAATAATTGGGTTATTTACTGATATCAGTATTTAACCTATAAATATATATTTTAATATATTTTCGACTCTATTATTTATTTATATATAATTGCACTACTTTAAAAATTGGTATTTTTACAC
>JACVJB010000069.1 GCA_015711775.1 Actinomycetota bacterium
ATTTTTGACAATATTACAACTTTTCTACCATATTTTTAAGGTAATTTTTGGCTGAAATAATCCTGTCCATCATCTCTTCAATAAAAGGAGTTTTTTCAAACTCAAGAGGATCCTGTATTTCGCCTTTAAAGATTTTTTCACTACAACGCCAAGCTTTTTTAGTAAATTGCCCTAACTCATATGCATTAAGATCAGGATGGTCCAAAATCCATGCTTCATTAAATATTTCTACTTCAAAAAGCCATTTATGGTCTTCTATTGAAAGAGTCAGGTTTTTATTATTAGCAAATAATAAAGGAAGTATTTGCTCCCATTCAACAACACCTGAACCTGCAGGTCTTCCCTGTCTAGTTACTCCTTTTTCAGTGAAAAATAATATTCCATCTTTAGCATGCGTTGTATTTATGTAAGGCGCACATCTCTTTACAGCAAGCAGCGGATCCTCTGCGTGAACCATTGTGTTTGCCGTGTCAAGATTTATACCTACTACATCATCGCCAATCTGTTCAATCATGCGAAGAATCTCAAAAGTTGTACAATCTCCATGATTTTCAAAATTTATCCTGCTGCCATATTCTTTTAATACAGGTTTAATCATTTTCATTACTTCAGCAGCCGCTTTTCTGTGATGCTCGCCCCTTTCCTCCAGTCCACCCATACGTGTTCTTAATTCATGCCAGCCTAACTGTGCAAATGTTTTTATCTGCTCTGTAATAATGCCTGCATTTTCCTCAGCAGTAGTTTTGTGAAATAACGGGTTAATAACATCAACTGAAACATGGGTATAAAGCTCATTTTCATCAGCAAAAGATCTAATTTCCTTTAACCTGGAAACATCTTTACCAAGGTAACATGCCTCATCAAATTGCACTCCGTCAAATCCAAGTTTTTTTGCAAATTTGAGCTGTTCTATTGGATCAGTGGATATTTCCCTTATTGTAAAAGCATCAAGACCTACTTTCACTGCAGCCTCCCTATATCTAGCGGCAGTTTTACAAATTTGCACGTATCCCTGGAAATATATGCCGCCTGGGCTGCCTCTACCGTATGGATACAATCTGTCCCAGGCGTGCATATATCTGACTCTTCACCATTTAAGTATTTTAACCATTCTGTTATTAATACCGTGTGCGAAGCGGCATTCAATTTGGGCTCAATTTTTATAAACTCAGTTTTTGTTTCAGGTAAAGCATATTCAAATAAAGCCTTGTCGGATTCGTCATGAATTTTATAGTACGTTCCCTTATCGCTCATAAAATATGCTTCCCCATCCGTTCCGCACACATGTATTAATTCATACCAAAGTCCGTTGCGAGTCCGGTTTGAGGTCGTATACCAGTTGATAGACAATGTTGCAAGAGCGCCGCTTTTCATCTTTGCAATTATGGCGCCAATACATTCACCTTCCATTCTTTCAGGCTCAGTTACTGACATGCATGCAAGTGAATCCATTTCGCCTTCAAACCATCTAAGCGCGTCAATTTGATGAGTAAGGCAGCTCATTATGGCGCCGCCCCCAAGTCTTTCTGATTTATAAACCCAGCTATCTTTAGGAAATATCACATTCTGATTATGTTCAAGTTTGTAAAAAAGTATTCTTCCGAGTTTCCCTGAATCTATAATTTTTTTTAATTCTTTCCACTCAGGAAAATATCGCCTGTCATGACCTATTATTAAAGAAACTTTATTTTTTTTACAGGCTTCAATCATACTGGAACACTCCTGAATATTTCTTGCCATTACTTTTTCGCATAAAACATGTTTGCCTGCGTTTGCTGCTGCAACAGTTGCAGGCATATGAAGGTCATGAGGCAGATTAATAATGACTGCGTCAATATCAGTTCTTGCCATCATTTTTTCCCAACCTTCGTATATCTCAACATCTCTGCCAAGTTTTTCATATATTCTGTCTTTATAGGTTTTTACAGAATCAACAGAAACGGCCTTAACACAGCATCTATCACTGTTTTTCTTCAAAGCAGGCGAATAAGCGTCCAGTATGCTCCCTGCACCGCAGATACCCAGGTTTATTTTTTTCATTTTGCAGACCCCCTGGTCCTTAATTATTTATGTAATTTCAGAAATCCACTTGACTTTGTTTTAAAATGTAATTTTACCCGAAAATACTATTATACATATTTTCGTCTGGAGTCCATGTTACAGCAGCATCAATGTTCTCAATAGTAATAGGGGTAGCAGGTACATTTACAACTTCAGGTATTTCCTTACCTGCAAAATAATCCATTAACATTTTAATCATGTACATCCCCTCGTAGGCAGGAGATGCAGCTACTGTCATTTCCAGTTTACCTTCCTTAATCAATTCAAGACCTGCTGCTGATCCGCCTGTAGCAATGACAGCAACATTTTCCAGTAATTTATTCTCTTCAAGTACCCCTATTGCACCAGTTGCCATATCCTCATTATTAACAAAAGCTACTGAGAACTCAGTCCCGCCGGTTACCAGGCTTTCCATAACAGAAATTGCTTTAGCCCTGTCCCAGTCTGCCGGCTGTTCAGCAACAAGCTCTACTCCTGCGCCGCCATCTTTAATAGCCTGTTTCAGACCTTTACTGTAGTCTTCAACTATACCGGCGCCGGGAAGACCTGTAATATAAATCATCTTGGATCCCGGATGTTTTTCACTAACATATGAGCCTACAACATAACCGAGGTCATAAAAACTATATGACAGTATAGTAACAGCTTTACCTTCGCCTTCAGCAACATTTCCATCAAGTAAAAATAACGGTATTTCTGCATCATTGCACATTTTAGCAACTTTTTGCCCTGATTCAGCATTTACCGTAAACATTATTATTGCGTCTACACCTTTGGAAATCAGGTCTTCGGCATTGGTTATCTCTTTTTCCGGCGTATAGTCCGAATTCAAAACAATCATCTCATAACCAAGTTTGTCACATGCGAACTGAGCACCGTCAGACTCAGCCTGCTGCCATTCTTCAGGGCCTCCCATGATATAACCTATTGTCAGGGATTCTGACTTTGCTGCGGTTGTCTCTGCAGTAGCTGCAGTTTTACAACCGAACAAAGAGAGACACGCAATCAGTACTACGCTCATTGTCATTATCAGAGCGATTTTTATTATTTTCTTCACTTTTTCCTCCTCTTTTGTTTTTAAACATTATATATTTAAAGGCATCTTTAATGCCTTTATACCGATCTATCCCTATTTCCCAGCTGGCTTACGACAGCCGCAATAACTACAATAAGCCCCAGTATTACCTGCTGCAGGAAAGCGGTAACTCCAAGTATATTCATAGCATTTGAAATAATGCCAAGAAGTAATATTCCAAGAAAACAACCGCCAACTGAGCCCTTTCCACCTGAAATTGCAATACCGCCTATGACTGCCGAAGCAACAGCATTCAACGTGTATGCATCACCCATTACAGCACTTGCAGAACCAAGCCTCATAAGCAATGCAACAGCAGCAAGAGATACAATAAGGCCGGCAACAGTATATATAAGAGTTTTAGACACAGCTATGTTAATACCTGCCAAATAAGCTGCTTCTTCATTTCCTCCAATCGCATATATTCTTTTCCCAAAAACAGTGAGCTTAAGAAAAAGAAACACAAATACGACTACAAAAAGATAAATGAACACTATAGTTGGAAATCCCAGTACTTCTGTTTTTGTAAGAATTGATACCGGAACTTTAAAATTTATTATATTTCCTCCTGCAATTAAAAGCGCAAAGCCTTTAAAGACACCCATTGTGCCCAATGTAATTATTACAGGAGCACATCTTGATTTGGCTATAACAAAACCGTTTAATGTTCCGCACAGAGCTCCAGCAATAATACCTATCAGTATTGCTGATGACTCAGGAATACCCTTATTTATTAGTGTTGCAATAATGCATGCTACAAGAGAAATTAATGACCCTACAGAGAGATCAAATCCCCCGGATATTAATACAAGCGCCATCGCTATAGAACTTATGCCTGTTACTGATATCTGTTTAAATAAATTGGTTATGTTCTGTACTGACAGAAACCTATCATTTACCAGGGCAACAATTATACTCAGAACCACTATTATTATAATCAGAAAGGTTATTTGATTACGAAATAATCCCTGTGCAGTATTACTTCTTCTTAACTCGATCATTTTTTTTAATCATTCCTTTCGCCCTGCTGGCATTGCAAAGCACAGCAAAACTGCATTTTTTAAATATTTTTTCCTCAATTATTCTAAGATACCAACTTATTTGCTCCAATTGAGTATGAAAGTATAGTTTCCTCATTTATATCGCTACCGGTAACTTCTCCAACAAGGGTGCCATTTTTCATTATCAAAACTCTGTCGCTCATTGCTATCAGTTCCGGCAGTTCCGAGCTTATCATAATAATCGATTTTCCCTGCTCTGCAAGTTCATTTATTAATCTGTAAATTTCTTCTTTAGAGCCAACATCTATCCCCCGTGTAGGTTCGTCGAATATAAATACCTGACTGTTTACAAGAAACCATCTGGCCATAATCACTTTTTGCTGATTACCTCCTGAAAGATTGTTTATCGAATTGCTTTCACTGGGAGTTTTTATCTTTAAAAGATCTATGTACTTCTTGCTTTCCTTTTTTTCAAACCTTATATTCCTGAATAACGCTGAGATGCTGTTTATATAACTTATGACAATGTTATCCGCTACACTCTGGTAGTTGACGTTTGCATCCCGTTTCCTGTCTTCCGGTAAAAAACAGATTCCATGTTTTATAGCAGCGTGTGGATTTTTAATATTGATTTCTTTATCATTCATAAAAAGCACCCCGGCTGTTTTCTTGTCAGCGCCAAATATAAGTCTTGCAAGCTCAGAGCGCCCTGACCCAACCATTCCTGCAAAGCCAAGAACTTCTCCACGTTTTAAATTAAAAGAGACATTACGGACTACATTTTTTCTGGAAAAATTTTTAACCTCCATAACAATTTCTCCAGCCTGGTGATGTCTTTTTTTAAAAAATGTACTCGGCTCCCTTCCTGTCATGTCTGATATAAGTATATCTGAAGTGTATTTTCCTTTTTTATGGGTTGAGATAATTTCGCCATCTTTTAAAACAGTGACTCTGTCAGCAATTTTAAATACTTCATCAAGATGATGAGAAATAAATATTATCCCTGTTCCCTGTAATTTTACCTTTTTTATGATATTAAGAAGTGTTTCTATTTCATTCATGCTAAAAGAGGCAGTAGGCTCATCTAAAATTAGTATTTTTGCTTTTTTAACAAAAGCCTTCAGCACCTGTACTACTTTTTGCTGAGCAGGTGAAAGATTTCTTAGTATTTCAAGCGGTTCAATATCCACTTCCATAGTGTCTATTAATTTCTTTGCTTCAACAATAGTTCTCTTTTTATCATAAAATATTCCATTGCGATATTCAGTCCCAAGATAAATATTTTCCATAGCAGTCATATCAGGACAGATAATGTTTTCCTGATAAATTGTTTCAGTCTCCAGTTTACGCGCAAGAGCTGGTGTCAAACTTTTAAATATTTCTCCATGTATATGTATTGCTCCACCTGTAGGAGCAATAGCACCGGACAATATTTTTATAAGAGTTGATTTTCCAGCACCGTTTTCTCCGACAAGACAGTGTATCTCACCGCTTTCCAGTTCAAAAGATACATTTGAAAGCGCTCTGACACTGCCAAAATCTTTTGTTAATCCAACAAGCTTAAGAATAGTTGCCATATATTTTTAATTGATTTAAAAATAGCTTATTACGAAAATTTCGGTAATTATTTTTAATTTAGATAAAAATTAATTGAATAATAGCAGTATTTAACAAAATTTGCAAAAATATTTATAATAATTTTTATATTATATGTTTAATCACCTTGCATGTAACTTATATTTAGTATATTTTTTAATATAATCCACAATCCTTAAGATTATTTTTGATGATGACATCTGTGACAGCATCAAAGACAAATTGAATATTATTGGTGTCGGTGGCACAAGTAAGGTGAGTATAAATTTCTTTTTGATCCTTTCGCTTATTCAAATTTTCGAATTTCATTTTTATATAGTTGGAGGCATCCTCGTATGTGTTAGG
>JACVJB010000070.1 GCA_015711775.1 Actinomycetota bacterium
TGGATTTGGCCCTTCTTGTTTTATGCTTTGATATACCAAGGATTTCATCAACTATAAATTTTCTTTCAATTGGTTTTAATACGGCAAGCTCATCAATCTGACCCTGATTGACAATCGTATAAAGGCCTTTGCCTATACCCTGCTCAGCAGTAAGATCAAGTATATCAGTAAGCCTTGCAGGAGTTGAATTAATAAAATACTCGCTTCCGCCCTTTTGAAAAACTCTTCGCGTAAATTTAACTTCGGCAAAATCCACTGGAAGGAATTTATCCCTGTTATCAAAAAGCAGCGATACTTCAGCTATGCCAAGCTCTTCATTCCTGCTCCTGAAAATAACATCATCCATTGATGAAGCCCGCAGCGATTTAGGGCTCTGCACCCCAAGCACCCATGAAAGCGCGTCTGCTATATTGCTTTTTCCGCTACCATTAGGGCCTACGATAACACTAATACCAGGCTCAAAAATTAGCTGGCTTTTTTTTGCAAATGATTTAAATCCTCTAAGAGTGATATTTTTCAGGTACAATTTTTATAAAACCTCAAGTTTTTACTATACAGAAAGATTATAAAGCGATTTCAATGCGTCTTTTGCCGCTTCCTGCTCAGAATCTTTTTTGCTTTTTCCCGATCCTCGTCCTATTGCCTTTTTATCAAGCAGGGCAATTGAATAAAAAACCTTATTATGGTCGGGTCCGACTGCTTTATCAACAGTATACCTGACAAGCATTGAATAGTCAGCCTGTATTATTTCCTGAAGGTAAGTTTTATAATCAGATATTTTGGGGCTGCATGATTTTTCCTCAATTATATCTTCAAATTTATCGAGGAACCACTGGCATAGAAAGTTTATTCCTTTATCAAGATAAACTGCTCCTATAAAAGCTTCAAAAGCATCTGCAAGTATAGAATCCTTTGTTCGGCCTTCTGAAAATTCTTCATTCTCGCTTAGCAGTATCTGCCTGTCTATCTTAATTGATCTGGAAAGGCCTGCAAGTGTTTTACCCGAAACAATTATGGATCTTATTTTTGCAAGCCTTCCTTCATTATAAAAAGAAAAATTTTTGTACAGATAACTTGTAACTATAAAGGAAAGAACACTGTCTCCTAAAAATTCAAGCTGCTCATTTCCTCTTGAGCTGACATTTATTTCACGTGCAAATGAGCGGTGAGTCATGCTTTCAATATAAACTTTTAAATCAACCGGGTCTATTCCAAGACCTATCAGCCAGTTTTTTAACCTCTTTCTTAGTAATCCTTCTTCCATCAGGAATTTGTCTCATTTATATACTTATTAAGCTTTAAACTATTATTTTTACAGTTATTTTTTTGTTTTGGAGTCTATATAGTCCAGAGCATCTTTTACGGTTACAATTTTTTCAGCATCCTCATCGCTTATCTCTATGCTGAATTTATCTTCAAATGACATTATCAACTCAACAAGATCAAGGGAATCAGCGCCAAGATCATCCACGAATTTACTTTCAGCTTTTATGTCTTCTTCTTTTACTCCCAGGACATCAATAAGAATTTCCTTTAGCTTGTCAAAATTTTCCACATTGCCTCCTTAGCATTTATTGTTAACCTTTAATCTCTGAACTTATTTTACTGATTAAGTCATTATTAATACTATTTCTTGCGACTCTGACAGCATTTTTTATAGCTTTTGCTTTTGAGCTGCCATGAGATATTATTGCAATACCATTAATTCCAAGAAGAAGCGCTCCGCCATATTCTTCATAATCGAGCTGCTTCTTCATTGATTTAAAGTATTTTTTCAAAATAAGAGACGAAACTTTAGTGATAAAGTTGGAAAGAAATAATTTTTTTATTTCTCCGAAAAAGAAACCCGCCATACCTTCTATTGATTTAAGAAGTATATTGCCTGTAAAACCGTCACAAACAACTACATCCGCAGCGCCGCTAAAAATATCTCTGCCTTCCACATTGCCGACAAAGTTCATATTTGTTTGTTTCAATAATTTATAGCCTTCCCTTGTTACTTCATTTCCTTTTTTTTCCTCAGACCCCACATTTAAAAGCCCGACTTTCGGATCTTTTACGCCAAGGATTTCTCTGCTGTAGACTTTTCCCATTATTGCAAACTGCTGAAGGTAAACAGGTTTTATTTCAGTATTTGCTCCTCCGTCAATTAAAATAAATTTGTTTTTGCCAAGCGGAACGACAATAGCTATTGCCGGCCGCAATACGCCTTCAATTTTTTTCATATTAAAAAGAGCGCAGGCCATTGCTGCTCCGGTGTTGCCTGCAGATAAAAAAGCGCTGCCGGCACTTTTTGACGCATATTCTGTAGCCAGGTAAACAGGTGAGTTTTTTTTATACTTAAGAACGTCTGATGGCGAGTCGTCCATAAAGATTGTATCAGTGGAATTGATTATTTTAATGCCATTGAGATTTAAATTATTCTTTTCTGAGCAATCATGAATTAGCCTGGTGTCTCCAACAAGAGTTAGATCTGCATCATAAATACGGCATCCGTCTATAGCACCTTTTATTATTTCATCCGGCGCAAAATCTCCACCCATTGCATCAATAATAAGATTTAACCGGGATAATTCATTCAAAATCCATGCTCCTTAATTTTGAATCCTGATCCTTACATCGCCAGCTATCGAGCCTTTTCCCTTTTGTTTAACAAATAAAGGATTTATGTCCATTTCTATTATATCAGGAAAATCAGTTACAAGCTGGGAAATTTTTAATAAAACTTCAACAATACTGTCAATATCTGAAGGATATTCACCCCTGACGCCTTTAAGCAGCTTTATTGCTTTTATTTCTTCAATCATTTCCCGAGCATCTGATTCATTTATAGGTGCTATCCTGAATGATACGTCTTTTAATACTTCCACATATATTCCACCGAGCCCGAACATCATCATATGACCGAACTGGGGATCTTTATTAACTCCTATAATAATTTCTTTTTTATCCTGTATCATCTCCTGTACAGAAATTCCGTTGATTCTTGCATCGGGCATAAATTTTTTTACACTGGACATTATTGACTGGAATGCAATATCAAGCTCCGCTTCATTCTCTATACCAACTTTTATCCCGCCTACATCAGATTTATGGAGAATATCAGGAGAATCAATTTTCACAACCACCGGAAAACCTGTCTTTTTTACAATTTTTTCTGCATCCGTAATATTTTTCGCAACAGCAGCATAAGGTACCTTGATATCATAAGCAAGAAGTATTTCCCTTGCTTCCATTTCACCAAGCTCATGCCGGTCCTGGCTTAAGTTTCTTTTAAAAATTTCAGAAGCATATTTCTTATCGGCCTTAAATATTCTAAAATCATTCTGCTTTTTATTTATCCATTCTGCCTGG
This sequence comes from Actinomycetota bacterium, assembly GCA_015711775.1. Classification (GTDB taxonomy): domain Bacteria; phylum Actinomycetota; class Humimicrobiia; order Humimicrobiales; family Humimicrobiaceae; genus VGAZ01. The sequence goes on from JACVJB010000070.1 coordinate 3,355, forward strand.
TTAATTAATGCTTTTAACGCCTGCACCGCCTCTTCAGGAATTGAAAAATTGGGTATTCCTGCGATATTTAAAAAATCAACGCCTTCCTTAACTTCATATCCACCCATAAAACTTGTAACTACAGGTATTTTTCTTCCGGATTTTTTTAATGCTTCAGTAAGAGCTTTAGCGGTTTCAAACACCTGTGTCATTGCCTGAGGCGTTAAAAGAACCAGCACTGCATTAATATTTCTGTCTTTTAAAATCACTTCAAAAGTTTTTGCATATCTTTGGGCTAGAGCATCTCCAAGCACATCTATCGGATTATAAAAATTACCCGCAGACGGCAAAAATGTTTTTAATTCTTCAACAGTTTCCTGTTTAATATGTGCAAGAGTAATACCGTTTTCTTCACAGGCATCGCTTGCCATTATTCCAGGACCGCCTGCATTGGTAATAATAGCAATATTTTTTCCTTCAGGAAGAGGCTGATGGGCAAATGCAGTAGCAAGATTAAAAAGATCCTTAACAGTACGGGCCCTTATAACACCAGTCTGTTTAAACGCTGCTTCATATGCTTTTGATGAACCGGCAAGTGTTCCGGTATGTGATGACACCGCTTTAGCGCCTGCATCAGTATTTCCTGATTTTATAATAATTATTGGTTTGTGTTTTGTTACTTTTGAGCAGACGTCCATAAACTGTCTGCCGTTGGTCACACCCTCTACATAAGCGGTTATTACATTCGTGTTACTGTCAGCAAGCCAGTCTTCAAATAAATCAATCTCACTTATGTCAGCTTTATTACCCATTGAAACGAATTTCGACAGGCCAATGCCATTAGTTTTTGCCCAGTCAAGAACTGCAGTTCCAAGAGCGCCGGACTGTGAAAGAAATGCTATTGCGCCTTTTTCAGGCATATTTGGTGAAAATGAAGCATTTAAGGGACAGATAAAATCAATCATCCCAAGGCAGTTTGGCCCAAGTAACCTTATTCCATATATTTTTGCTTTTTCAGTAACCTGTTGCTCAAGCAAGGCGCCTTCCCTGCCTGTTTCCTTAAATCCGGCAGAAATAATTATTGAAAACCTGGTATTTTTCTTTGCACAATCATCCAGCGCCTCCATTATAAACTTATTCGGTATAACCATTATGGCAAGATCGATATCATCCTTAATATCCAGTATGGATTTATAACATTTTATGCCGTGGATATTATCAGTATTGGGATTAACCAGAAGTATCTTACCCCTGTATCCGGAATTTATTATATTATCTACAATTGTATGGCCTACTTTTGTTTCATCTCTAGAAGCTCCAATTACTGCAACTGATTTTGGACAAAAAAAATCAGTGAATTTCAAAACAGCCCCCATTCATTTAAAAATTGTAATATTATCAGCTATTCACTGCTTCATCTTTTATATCTTTTCCACTATAGCCTGCCTGGCTCTCATCAGGAGAGTTTTTCTTTACCTGATTTTTTGTTATTAAAGTATTTTTACTCCTGGTTTTAGCAGGTTCCTTTAGCTTTTCCGAACTCTTTTCTTTAGTTTTCTTTTCAAGCTTGATAATCTCTTTGTTGTCATAATAACCGCATGACTGGCATACTCTGTGAGCAATCTTTTTTGCGCGACATCTTGGACACTCCATAATAGATAAAACACTTAACTTAAAACTGTTTCTTTTTGTATTTCTTTTTGCTTTCGATCTTTTATTTTTAGGAACAGCAGCCAATTTAAAACCTCCGTTTTTATTTTGTTACAATCTTGTTATAATCAAACAAATATATTAATATACCACATAATAATTATTTATCAATAAAAATATCTTAACACTAAATATTTTTAAGTTTTCAAACAGGACAAAGCTTTAATGATATAAAAAAGAAGCAGTAATATGCTGCCCGTACATTACTTATTTGATATCTTAAGGGTTGCTTTGAACTGCTCTCTTCCCTTTTCAATTGCTGAAAGTATTTTATAAAGCACAGCTTCAAGACCGGCAAGTTTTTCATCTGCATAATCTTCTGCCTCAAGACGGATGGTCCTTGCTCTTGCTTCGGCAACAGAAATGATTTCCTCAGATTTTTTTAACGCATTTTTCATAATTTCATTCTCGCTGAGCATAATTTCTGCTTTTTCTTCAGCTTCAGACAATATTTTACCAGCCTGCCTTTTCGCTTCATCAAGCATGTTTTCTCTTTCTTTTACAATCCAGCGCGCCTGCTTGAATTCTTCCGGAATAATATTTTTTAATTCATCAAGAATATCGTATATTTCATTTTCATTAATTATAAAATTTGAAGAAAAAGGAATTTTTTTACTTTTCTGAATTGTTTCCTCAAGTTTTTCAATTAATTCAATTGCATCCATTTCAATCTCCGTTATTTTTTATTTTCAAAACTTTTTATAATATCTTTTTCTATTTCAGCAGGCACCAAACCTTTTATGCAGCCCTTAAAACTTGCAACTTCCTTGACAAGGCTTGAACTCAGGTAAGCATATTTTGGATTGGATACAAGAAACATTGATTCGATTTCAGTATTAAGCTTTTTATTCATCTGGGCCATCTGGAACTCATATTCAAAATCAGATATTGCCCTTAAGCCCTTCACTATAACGCCTGCGCCAGTCTGTTTTGCAACATCAACAAGAAGTCCTGAAAATTCCAGAACCTCAACTTTATCATTATCATGAAAGCCTCTTTCAATAAACTCAATTCTC
>JACVJB010000071.1 GCA_015711775.1 Actinomycetota bacterium
GGAGTTTTTAATATAAAAAGTTTTGTCAGTTTAAAGTATATATTAACATTTTGCTTACAGGATTGAGAGTTAACTGTAAACGCCAGGTTCAGAAAGTAATTATAAATTTTAAAGAAAAGGTAAAAATTGTTAAAAGAAATAAATGAAAATAAGAAAACACTATCATTAAACAGGGTTCTTTATCTTACTGTAGTTATAATTATAATATCATCAGTTATTCTGAGCGGCTGCTTTCAGTCGTTGCAAACCCAGGCTTCAGAAAAAATACCAGCGGCAGATCAATATGCAGGAACCGGTTCAGGAGTAAATGACATGAAAAGCGCATCCGGAAATGAAAAAACAACAGACAGCACTATAAAAATAGCAGAAAAAGACGGCCAGGTTGAAATAATAAGCGCTTTCAATACACTGGTAAAAAACAATGCGATGCCTGACGAATTAATAAAATATATAGATTCCAACCTTGGCAGCGCAGATGCAAAGACTATGACAGTGCTTCTTGAGAAACTTGAATATGCCCAAAAAACATACCAGGAAATTGCCATGCAGTACCTGTTTGAGGGTGATGGTCAGCAAAAACTACAGGAAGCTTTTGAAAGCGAGGAAGAGCTTATAGTGGAAAATATTAACAGGTTGCCTGATGGTGTTTTTAAAAATGATATAATTAAAATGTTTGAAGGCGGCTATAAATTTGTAAATCTTGAAGGCTCTTATTATCCGATTATTAATTTCGAATATCTAAAAAAATATTCCCCATATCTTAATGAGGAATATAATGATTACCTGGACATAAGGGCGGTAGAATCAAATTGGGTATACTCAAGAGATGCCGGGCTTGCAATATCCTGGGATGAGCTGGCTGAAAGGATGATAAATGCTGAGAAATATATTGTAACTTATCCATCTGAAACTCCCAGGAAAATAGAGACGGCAAGATTGCTTTTAGGCTACTTTGCAGCATACATTTACGGACAGGACAACACCCCTACGCGTGACTGGCAGACCTCAATCGTATATGATGAAGTAATTAAAAGTTATGAAAACACAATTGCTGAAAACCCGCAGTCTGCTGCAGTCAAAATACTTTCTGATTACCTGGCAGAACTGAAAAAAAATAATCTAATACTTTCAGATACCTTATTAAACAGCCTTGATAAATATTTAAACAGGCTGATAAAAAAATATTTGCTGGACTCTTATTATATGGTATCAGAACAGATTAAAAATATCGGTTACCAGTCAGAGCATGCAGCATTTGGATATGCAAAACTCAGTGAAGGAAAGTACTATGAAGAATACGACTCTGCAACCGGTCTTGTAATTACATTATCAGATTTTTATGATGTCGGTGATTTAAATGATGATGGCATAAATGACGGGGTGGCAATTATCATTGAAGAACCCGGCAATGACAGTGTTTTCTACTATCTTCATGTGGTATATAACAGCGGTTATTATATTTATGATATTGGGCACAGCTTTCTCGGCGACAGAATAAAAATAAATAATTTAAGAATTGAAGGTAACAGGATATATATTGATATGACAGTTCATTCCCAGAATGACACCAAGGGCTTCCCAACGGAGGAAGTCACAAGGATATTTGAGCTTGATGGATATGATCTTGTGGAAATTTAGAATTTAAAGGGGCCAGTTCTCTTTTTCTTATACCGTTTTGTGCCTTTAATCAAAGCGAAAGGGATAGTTATAAAAATGGAATTAAAACCGCTTCTTCTTAAAATCTATGAAGCAGCGAGCATGCAGAGATGGAACGACCAGATACGCACAATAGATATTACAGAGCTTGATAAACAGGCGCATAAAATGATAGTGGCATACGCGCTTGCAAAAATTGAACAGAGCCATGGCAACTCTGAGCTTGACTGGATACAAATAATACAGGCGGGCCTGTTTGAGTATCTGCAGCGAATAGTGCTTACTGATCTAAAACCGCCGCTGTTTTACCAGATAAAAAAAGACAGGAAGAAATACTGCCAGCTTAATCAGTGGGTTTACAGCCGAATTTATCCTTCCATAAAATCTATGGGGGACAGATTCTGTGAAATGTTTAAAAATTACATACTTTCAGATGACAAAGCCTCAGAAAGTATCAATAGAAAAATAGTTGGGGCGGCGCATTTCTATGTGACAAAATGGGAGTTTGATATAATACACCGCTTAAAACCAGGAGGTTATCAGGTTGAGGAAATAAGAAGCAACATCGAGAAAGAACAGCAGAATTTCAGCACGCTTGCGTGCATGCAGGAATTGTTGACTTCAGAAGAGCTGCTTGCATTTATTGATATTTGCGGGCAGCTGAGATTCCAGGTAAGATGGAGCCACATATACAGGGTTCCCAGGACTTCTGTTCTTGGCCACATGCTGATTGTTGCAGTTTTTTCATATTTATTTTCCTACCTGAATAATTCCACCAGTGAGGTAAAAATAAACAACTATTTTACAGGGCTCTTTCATGACCTTCCCGAAGTTTTAACAAGGGATATAATAAATCCGGTTAAAAAATCTGTTGAGGGACTTGATGAGCTTATCAAAGAATATGAGAAAAAAGAGATGGATGAAAAAATTTACAAACTGCTGCCTGCATCCTGGCATGAAAGCATAAAGCTTTATACTGAAACCGAGTTTGAAAATACAGATAAAAGGGACGGTGCCCTGGTAAAGGCTGCAGATGATCTTGCCGCCTTTATTGAAGCTTATCTTTGCGTTAAAAACGGCATAAGCAATGAAAGTTTAAAAGAAGCCATGGACAATCTTATGACTAAATATGACAGCAGGATAATATCAGGAATAGATTTAGGCACCATCTACGGGGAGTTTTAAATTGCCGAAAGTATCAGTACTTCTTCCTTTTTTAAATCCTGGAATACTTTTAAAAAGAGCCATTGACAGCATTATCAAACAGAGCTTTAAAGACTGGGAGATGATTCTTGTTAATAATGGAAGCACCGATGATTCTGTTTTTATTGCAAAAAAAGCCGTTAGTCTTGACAAAAGGATAAGACTGGTTGATGAGCCTAAAAAGGGTATAGTCTTTGCATTAAACAGGGGCCTTGACTTTTGCAGTTCAGTACTTATTGCAAGGATGGATGCTGATGATTTTGCTTATAAAAACAGGCTGCTTCTGCAATATGAATATATGCAAAATTATAGAGATCTGGACCTCTGCTCAGGAATAGTAAGGTATGTTTGTAAAAACAGCAGTTTTGAGGGTTACCGTATTTATGTGGACTGGATAAATAGTATTAAGACTTATGAACAGATATGCCTAAACAGGTTTATTGAGAGCCCCTTTGCTCATCCTTCTGTTATTTTCAGGAAAGAATCAATTAAAAAATATGGTTATTACCTAAACGGTTCTTTTCCCGAAGACTATGAGATGTGGCTCCGCTGGCTTGAAAAAGGCGCAAAGATGTCCAAGATAGATAAACTAATACTTAACTGGCATGACCTGCCTTCAAGACTCAGTCGCGTAGATAAAAGATACAGCCAGGATTCATTTTATGAGCTAAAAATGCAGTATCTTGACAGGTGGCTTAAAAAAAACAACCGTTTTTACCCCAGGACAGCCATATGGGGCGCGGGCAGGTATGCAAGGAAGAGAGCAAAATATTTAATTGAAAAAGGGCACAAAATTATAACATATATAGATATAGATCCGAAAAAAGCCGACAGAAGCGACTGTACTTTTTATAAAAATATACCCGGACCAGGCCAATATTTTATTATAAATCTTACAGGAAAAAGAGGGGCCGGAAGATTTATAAAGGACTATCTAAATGGGCTTTCCTATATAGAGGGCAAGGATTATATAATGGCAGCCGGAATATACACTTGATATTACAAAAAAAGTGAAGGATATTGTTTTGCCTTATTTCATTTTTTCTGCAATTTCATTAAGATATACCCACCTGGCCATCTTAGCGTCAAGCTGTTCCTGCAGGGCCTTATGTTTTTCTGAAAGTTCCCGCACTATTACATGATTGGACCAGTTTTTGCTCATCTCTTCTGAAACTGTAGCGATATCTGATTCAAGTTTTTCAATTACGTTTTCTATCTGCAAAAACTCCCTGCTTTCTGAATAAGTGAACCTTGTTTTTTGCTGTAGCGCAGAACCATTTTTAATTGCGCCTGAAGGTTTCTTTGCTTTTGCGGGAACCTGCAAAATACTTGAAAGATATTCTTCCGCGCTGTTGTACTGCCTTATGGTTCCTCCGCTTTTTATCGCCAGGATTTTATCTGTTGTCTTGTCAAGAAAATACCTGTCATGCGATGCTGCAATAACAACACCCTGGAAGTATTCCAGGTATTCTTCAAGGACTTCGAGTGTCTGTATATCAAGATCATTGGTGGGTTCATCAAGCAGCAGCACATTTGGCTGCCGCATTAGCACTTTAGCGAGGCTAAGGCGGCGCCTTTCGCCGCCGGAAAGGTTTTTTATTAGGCTGTACTGCTGGTTCGCATCAAAAAGAAACCTTTCAAGCATTTGTCCGGCCGATATTGAGGAGCCGTCTTTTGTTATGACATACTGGGCAGTTTCCTTTATGTAGTCAATCATCCGCATAGAATCATCCATATCTTCATTGTCCTGCTTATAAAAGGCTACTTTTACCGTGCTGCCCACATCCACAGTTCCGCTGTCGGGAGGAAGCATTTGCGCCATGATATTTAAAAGAACTGTCTTGCCCGAACCGTTTGGGCCCGCAATGCCTATGCGGTCCCCCGGGCTGATTATATAAGTAAAGCTGTTTATAACTTTTTTCCCACCAAATGATTTTGATATATTTTTAAGTTCAATGACTTTACTGCCAAGTCTTGTGTAAGCAACTGGCAGCTCAATTTCAGATGAAGCAGTTTCTTCTTTTACGGCACTTATTTCTTCAAATCTTTTTATTCTTGCTTTTTGTTTTGTGGTTCTTGCTTTGGCGCCGCGCCTTATCCATGCAAGCTCGCTTATAAAAAGACGCCGTCTCTTTTCCTCTATTCTGGTTTGGACCTCTTCCCTCAATGTCTTTTTTTCCAGGAAATATTCAAAATTTCCTTCATACGCATATATCCTGCCCTTATCTATTTCCAGAATGCGGTTTACCACTCTGTTTAAAAAATAACGGTCATGGGTGACCAGCAGGAGCGCGCTTTTATAATGAGCCAGATAATCCTCAAGCCATTTGATTGTTTCCAAATCAATGTGGTTTGTAGGCTCATCCATAATAAGCAGGTCTGCGGGATGTAATAGAGCCTTGGCAAGGGCTATTCTTTTTTGCTGTCCACCTGATAATTCTTTTAAACAAACTGAAGCATCAAATATTTTAAGTCTGTCCAGCATAGCTCTGACTTTTGATTCAAAATCCCATGCGCCTATTTCATCCATTTTTGCTGCAAGAGCTGAAAGTCTTTTCTGTAAAAAACTGTCCTCAGGACTATCGGAAACTTGTTTCAATATATTTTCATATTCAGCTATAATTTTTATTGAGTCATGGGCGCCTCTTAGCACATATTCAATTACAGTTTCATTGTTTTCGAAATGAAGCGCCTGTTCAAGACACTGAACTGCAAGGCCCGCGGATTTTACAACCCTGCCGGAGTCCGGCTCTATTTCCTGATTTACAAGTTTTAAAAAAGTCGATTTCCCGGTGCCATTTATGCCCACAAGACCTATACGGTCATTTTTGTTTATACCAAATGATACATTTTCGAATAATGTCTTTTCGTTAAATGCTTTAGTGACATTTTCCATTGAAAGAATATTCATCTGCAATCCCCCAATAAATTATATGCAATAATTTTCATAAAATAACTGTTATCACTAATGCTTACTACTTCTCATTATATTGTACCTCTTTTTTTTACTTTTTAAAAGAACATTAGGACATAAACCTGATTCTGTCAACATTTATTTTATTATTATAATGTATTAAAATATAAGAACAAATATTAATTTAATCCCAATAAAAAGAGGGAGTAAAAAAGCTATTATTTAAATAAATAATTATTAAAAATATGAGCTCTAATATTTTAGATAATCAAAACTTTAAAGC
>JACVJB010000072.1 GCA_015711775.1 Actinomycetota bacterium
TAATTATTATGAATATTTTGTCAATATATATTTTTTATTTATACCATCATTTTAATAGATTAATAAAAAATATAATATTTAACACTATAATAAAATATTTGATAAATTAATTTATAGATATTTATCGGAAAATCATGCAGTAATACTGTAAAAGCCGTATTGGACAAGCTAAATGATGTTGAATATATGCTTATAATCACAGAGATGCATAAACAATTAAGCGGAAACAGGAATGAAAAATTATATAAGGTTTATTCCGGGAATAAGTTAGATGATAATTAAAATAAGAAAGATCTTATTATACCTCAAATGTATAGCTGTCAACTTTTGCAACAATTGCCGCATCTATTGCCCTGTCTTTTGTCTCTTCTGTCTGGCGCGCTGAACTTCCGCTCACAACAAGGACTTTTTCATTAATTCCAACTCCGACAATATCAACGGCAACCACAAAACTGTCAAGAAGATTTCCGTCAAGATCAATGGCTTTTACAATTACCAGCTTTTTACCTGTTAAATTATTATCTTTCTGTGTGGAAACAATGGAACCTACAACCTGTCCAAGAATCATTTTATCTCCAAAAATAAGCTTATTGGTCTTTGTTATATATATCTGCAGTCTCTATTATTGAGACAATTGTGGCATCTGAGGGCACGTCATTTCCTTCAAACGGCCATGTTGCCTCCATGCCGTCTTCATACCCTACATAATCTCCCACACCGGCGTCTGTTGTATCCACAGCAATAATGGGCCTGCCCCAGTTCTTGCCGTTGCTTAAGTTTACAGGCTGGATTATCTGGAGTTTTTTTCCAACCAGCCCTTTATACTTAATAGTGGCTACAACACTGCCTATAACTTTTGCATAAAACATAAATTAATTATACTTCAATTTTTATTTTTTTGCCTTTTTTATTTGGAAAGTCTTTTTGCCGCTTTAATTGTATTTGATAAAAGCATGGCTATAGTCATTGGGCCAACGCCTCCGGGAACAGGAGTTATAAATCCTGCTTTTGGTTCAACTTTCTGGTAATCAACATCTCCAATCAAAGTAGCGCCTTTTACATCAAAGTCGGCTTTTCGCCATTCAAGCAGTTCGGGTGAGGCCTTGTCGGCAGTAATCCTGTTAATGCCCACGTCAATTACTGTTGCCCCCTGCTTTACCATGTCTTCCTTAATAAGATAAGGCACGCCTGCTGCAACTATTACGATATCTGCATCTTTGGTATGCATTTTCAAGTCTCTTGTTTCAATGTGGCAAATAGAAACAGTTGCCCATTCATTCAATAGCAGAAGAGTACATGGTTTTCCGACAATCTCGCTGTGTCCCACCATTGTGGCATTTGCGCCCTTTATGGTGATGCCTTCCCTTTTTAAAAGCTCAATTATTCCTGAAGGGGTTGCAGGCACAAGGCATTCCTGCTGCGCAACAAGTCGACCCATGTTAACCGGATGAAAACCGTCGACATCTTTTTCAGGAAGTATTGCTTCAAGCACATCATTCTTATTTATCTGAGCCGGAAGCGGAAGCTGGACAAGTATTCCATGAATGTCCGCTCTTTTATTTAATTTGTCTATTTCCTTAAGAACGTCAGATGTAGTTGCTGTATCCGGCATTTTGATCTCTTCAGAGATAAAGCCGACCTCTGCGCAACCTTTCTGCTTATTTGCAACATATACTTTAGATGCGGGATTATCGCCAACAAGGATTACTGAAAGACCGGGCTTTACCCCTTTTGTCCTTTCCAGCTCAGCCACTTCCTGCTTTATCTCATTCTTGATATCTGCCGCTATTTTTGTTCCACTTATAATTTTTGCCATTATGGTCCTCTCTTTCTTTTTAAACTTTTAAAATTCTGTGTTTAAAATAATCCCACAATCTTGCCGTTCTTATCTATGTCAACTCTTGTTCCTGCAGGCACTTTTGGAAGACCGGGCATTGTCCTCATTTCACCAAGAAGAGGATATAAAAATCCTGCGCCGACTGATGCCCTGATATCCCTAATAGGCACTTTAAAGCCTCTTGGCCTGTTTTTAAGACTTGGATCATGTGAGAGCGAGAGATGCGTCTTAGCCATACATATGGGAAGCCTGTCAAAACCCTGTTTTGTATAAATTTCAATTTTCTTTTCAGCAAGAGGCAGGTAATCAACTCCCTCGGCACCGTAAATTTTTGTGGCAATTGTTTCAATTTTTTTCTTAATCGGCCAGTCAAGGGGATAGAGGAACTGGAATTTGGATGGTTTTTCGGCAGCCTTAACAACAGCTTCTGCAAGCTCCTCTCCGCCTTCGCCGCCTTTGAGCCATACTCTGCTTACCAGCGCATCTTCAGCGCCTGCCGCTATTGCTTTTTCTCTTATGGCGTCAATTTCTTCTTTTGTATCAGAATCAAAATTATTAACGGCAACAACAACAGGAACGCCAAACATTTTCATATTTTCAATCATTTTTTCAAGATTCTCACAGCCTTTTACGACGGCTTCAACATTTGGCCTTTCCATAGCTTCTTTGTCAACAGGCTGGCCGGGTATAAATGAAAAGCCTCCGCCATGCATTTTAAGCGCCCTAACAGTGCACACTACAACAACAGCGTCAGGAGTTATTCCGCTGTAACGGCATTTGATATTCATGAATTTTTCAGCGCCCATGTCAGCGCCAAAACCGCTCTCTGTTACAACGTACTCTCCAAGCTTTACAGCAATCTGGTCAGCAACTATTGAACTGTTTCCATGCGCAATGTTTGCAAAAGGTCCTGCATGCACAAAACATGCCCCATGCTCAAGAGTCTGAAGCAGATTTGGTTTTAATGCATCCTTCATAAGCACTGTCATTGCACCGGCGCATTTTATATCCTCAGCAGTAACCGGCTTGCCATCGTAAGTGGAGCCGAAAACTATTTTACCGAGTCTTTCCCTTAAATCCTGAAGGCTTGTAGTAAGAGCAAGAATTGCCATAACTTCAGAGGCTACTGTGATGTCAAATCCTGTTTCCCTCGGAAGGCCGTTGCCGTCTCCTCCAAGGCCGACTATTATCTGCCTGAGCACTCTGTCGCTTATATCCACCACCCTGTTCCAGGTTATACTGAAGGGATTAATATTTAAATCATTGCCCTTCATAAGATGAGTATCTATAAATGCAGCAAGCAGATTATGCGCCATTCCCACAGCATGAATGTCTCCTGTAAGATGAAGGTTAAAATCCTCCATTGGAATAACCTGTGAATGGCCGCCGCCTGCTGCGCCGCCTTTTATGCCGAATACCGGGCCCAGCGAGGGCTGCCTGATTGCAGTTATGGTTTTTTTGCCAATCCTGTTTAAAGCCTGGCTCAGGCCTATTGTTGTTACTGTTTTCCCTTCACCAAGTGGTGTTGGAGTAATGGCAGTAACATCAATGTACTTGCCATTGGGTTTGTTTTTCAAATCCTCTAAAATTTCGAGCTGGACTTTTGCTTTGTAATTGCCATAGAGCTCAAGATATTTTTCGTCGATTCCTATGGACTGAGCAATTTCTTTAATTGGTTTGATTTTTGCCGCCTGAGCAATTTCAATGTCGCTTAGCAATGTGGGCCCCTTTCAATCTTTCTTTAAATATTATAAAAAAGATTGTTACGCTTTAAGGCTGTTTCCGCAGCGCTAGAGCATAACAATTAGCTGCCATTATATAAAAATTACAAAATGGTTACAATATTAAAAAACAAAACGGGTAAAAAAAGGAAAGTATCCTGATTCTTTTAAATTCATGGATACTTTCCTTAGAAAGTCTTATATAACATGTCAGCTAACGGCTTTTTTACTGTTCATTGACACTTAAGGTAATAGTTTTTTCATCACCATCTTCAAATACCCAGACCGTTACAAAATAATTATCATTACTTGTCTGGTAGCTGTAAGTCTTGCCGTCATCGCCCTGATCCGAAGTAAAATCAGACTGCTCATTCCAGCCGGATAATTCATTCTTATAATACTGGTAGATGGCTTCTGCGCTGCCGTCTATATTACCTACGACAGTCCATCCTTTTTTACCGTCTGTTGTCTGGCTGAAAGTAGACTGTACCTTGATATCTTTGCTTACAGGTACAACTGAGGGCCAGTCTTTTGGAAGGTCGGCGCCGCCTATGCTCATTTCATTGCCTTCTTTATCAGTTATATTTACTTCCCCTTTATCAAGATCTACATCCACATCGCCGGCACCTGACTGCTCAAGAGCTTTTTCAATCATTTTTGTGGCAACCCTCTGCGCGCATCCGCCCAGTGAAAAAATAAGCATCACGCATACGGCAATGCTTACTGATACAAGAATTATTTTTTTTGCATTCTTCATTGTTTTTCCTTTCCATTAGTTTTTATTACCGGTTAATACCTGACAGGAGAATAAAAATTTTTTGAATTATTTGTTTTTTAAACTACTGTTTTTAATTTAAGTATAAGTAGCAATTATATGAAAAAATTCATTAAAAATCAAAACCCGTTGGGATATATTCAGCCAAGATAAAAAACAGTTTTTACTTTCCGGAATCAATTTTATAAAAACTCATGAATGCCTCCCCCGGAATTGAAACTTTTCCAATTCTCTTCATTTTTTTCTTGCCTTTTTTCTGTTTCTCAAGCACTTTTCTTTTCCTTGTTATATCTCCGCCGTACAGGCCGGAAGTTACATCTTTCCTGTAGGGCGCAATCCTGTCTTTGGCAATTATTCTTTTACCAATTGCAGCCTGTATTGCTATTTCAAAATTTTCCCGTGATATGAGCTTCCTAAGTTTTGTAACCAGTTCCCGGCCAATTACATAAGCTTTTTCTCTGTGCAGTATAGCTGAGAGCTCATCTATCCGGCTGCCGGCAACAAGAATGTCAAGCTTTACAAGATCAGAAGATCTGTAGCCTGAAAATTCATAATCAAGGGACGCAAATCCTGCGCTTACGGATTTCAGCAAATTAAAGAAGTCAACTATAATTTCTGACAGCGGCATTACATATTTTATCTCGACTCTTTCAACTGAAAGGTACTGCATATCAACAAATTCGCCCCTTTTACTGTTGGCAAGAGTCATTATATCCCCTATGTAATCTTTAGGGCTTATTATCGTAACGCTTACAAATGGCTCCTGTATCTCAGCTATTTTCTCCTCGGCAGGAAAATCTGATGGCCTTTTGACTTCCAGGGTAGCTCCATCTGTTAATACAATCCTGTATGCAACATTGGGCGCAGTTGTTACAAGGCTTAACCCGTATTCGCGCTCAAGCCTTTCTTTGACTATGTCCATGTGCAGAAGCCCCAGAAAACCGCATCGGAACCCAAATCCCAGCGCGCCTGATATTTCAGGGGAATAATCAAGAGAAGAATCATTTAAAAGCAGCTTGCCAAGCGCTTCCCTTAGTTCTTCATAATGAACGCTTTCAATGGGAAAAAGTCCGCAGTATACCATGGGCTTTGGCTTCTTATAGCCTGGCAGGGTTTGAATGGCAGAATCCTTTACTGTTGTTACAGTATCGCCCACGCTAATATTGCCTATTTCCTTAATCCCGGTTATTATATATCCTACTTCACCGGCAGAAAGAGAATCTTTTTTAATCATCCTTGGGGCAAGTATTCCAACCTCTTCAACAGTTGTAATGCTGTTTTGGGCCATAAATCTTATTTTCATGCCGGCCTCTATAAAACCGTTTACAACTCTAATAAAAACTACAATGCCCCTGTATGAATCATATTCGGAATCAAATATCAAAGCCTGCAGGGCAAGGTTTTCGTCGCCTTTGGGCGGTGGTATGTCAACAACAATTCTGTCAAGTATTTCCTCTACGCCTTTACCGGTCTTGGCGCTGACGTTAAGTATTTTATTTTTCTGGGTTCCGAGAACAAGGTTAAGTTCTTCACTTACCTCTTCAGGCCTTGCGCTTACCAGGTCAATTTTATTTATAACAGGTATTATTTCAAGATCATTTGCGGCAGCAAGATATATGTTTGCAAGCGTTTGCGCCTGTAT